>CALCHE010000166.1 GCA_937901145.1 uncultured Clostridia bacterium | reverse complement strand
TTATGGCTCTCGGTGAGGAGCTTCCGAAGCAGGTATACGGTCATCCCTGGCTTCTCTTCGGTGAAGACAAAATGTCCAAATCAAAGGGTAATGTAATTTATGCTGACGAGCTTTCAAAGCTTATCGGTGTAGATGCTGTAAGATATTATCTTCTCTCCGAAATGCCTCACGCTAACGACGGATCTATCTCTTACAGCACTATCATAGAAAGATTCAATTCGGATTTAGCAAATACTCTCGGTAACCTCGTTAACAGAACCGTAGCTATGACCAATAAGTACTTCGGCGGAACTGTTATGGCTCCGACCTGTGCTGATGCTCTTGATGACGAACTTAAGACTTTTGCTCTCGAAACAGTCAAAACAGTAGAAAGCAAGATGGAAACCTATCATATCGCTGATGCTGTAGAAGCTATTATGAATCTTGCAAAGCGTTGCAACAAATATATCGACGAAACAGCGCCCTGGGCACTTGCCAAAGATGAAGCGAACAGAGAAAGACTGGGAACAGTTCTCTATAACCTCCTCGAGGGCATCAGATTCATTTCTGTTCTCCTTTCATCTTTTATGCCCGAAACTTCTAAAGCTATCCTTTCTCAGATTAACTGTGATATCGAGGATTATGAAAGTCTTTCAGTTTTCGGCGCTCTTAAGGCAGGTAATACTGTAGGTACAGCTACTCCCCTTTTCGCTCGTATCGATGCAGAAAAGATGATGGAAGAAATCAAAGCACAGCAGGAAGCCGCACAGAAGAACGAAAAGAAATTCAGTGAAATCGAAGGTATCGCACAGATAGGTATCGAGGATTTCGCTAAGGTTGACTTAAGAGTTGCTAAAATCACTGACTGTGAGCCTGTAAAGAGAGCAAAGAAGCTTCTAAAGCTCACTCTCAACGACGGTACCGGTACTCCCAGAACCGTTGCATCAGGTATCGCTAAATGGTACAAGCCCGAAGATCTTATCGGAAAGAGCATTATCGTTGTTTCTAACCTTAAGCCTGCCGTCCTTTGCGGAGTGGAGAGTCAGGGTATGATTTTAGCCGCTGACTGCAGTGAAGATGATGTTAAGGTGATTTTCGTAGACGGTATTCCCGAAGGTTCAAAGGTAAGATAATGTACAGAAATATTTTTGATACACACGCACATTACGACGATTCACGCTTTGATGAAGACAGAACTGAGCTTCTGTCTTCTCTTTTAAACGGAACTGTAAGTGGAATTATAAACTGTGGATGCGACCTGAAATCCTCTCTCGAAACTGTCACTCTTACAGAAAAATACCCTCACCTTTACGGTGCAATCGGTGTACATCCTCACGAAGCAGAAGAAACCACCGATGAAGACTTAGAAAAAATCAAAGAGCTTTACCGACACGAAAAGGTAATTGCTGTCGGTGAAATCGGTCTCGATTATTTCTATGATTTCTCACCCAGAGAAAAACAGATAGAGCTTTTCAGAAAGCAGATTATTACTGCTAATGAGCTTGATCTTCCTGTGATAATTCACGACAGAGATGCTCACGAGGATACAATGAATACTCTTAAGGAGCTTAAACCTAAAGGTGTCGTTCATTGTTTTTCAGGCAGTGCTGAAATGGCTAAAGAAATTCTTAGGCTCGGTCTTTATATCGGTATCGGCGGTGCAGTCACCTTTAAAAATGCAAGAAAGCCCGTTGAGGTTGTAGAAATATTACCTCTCGACAGACTTTTACTCGAAACAGATGCACCCTATATGACACCTGTTCCCTTCAGAGGTAAAAGATGTGATTCTTCGCATATAGCTTACACGGCAGAGAAGATAGCTGAAATCAAAGGTATAGGAGTTCAGGAGATTATCGATAGGTGTAATGAAAACGCCAAAGCTTTATTTGGTATTTAACATTAGAAAAGAAGTGTAAAATATGGCTAAATCTAAGAAGAAAAAACGGCCCGCTAAAAAATATAAGAATTATCCTCCCCTGTCTAAAGTTGATAAGTTCTTATACTCTGCTTTGGAAGTAGTAGGTGCTGTTTTTGCGTTTACTTTTCTGTATAAATACGATAGTATCATAAGCTTCTTCGTTTTAAAAAAAGCCGATGTGCTTTCTTTTCAGGAAAGATTTACAATATTTCTTATGGTGCCCTTTTTTCTGTTTTATATTTTTAATATCATCGATTCACAATATAACAAAAAGCCGATTTTCGGAAATAAAAAGATAGATTATTATAACACTTCAAGTCATAAATTTATTTTGCCTTTGTTTGATAAACGATATAATAATATCGCGAGAAATTCAGTAAGCAGAAGAAAGGAAGTAATAAACCTCGCTATAGTATGCTTTGTTTCAATTATTCTTTTTACATTTGGTATTCTCGGCTGTATCGGCAGACACGAATTCAGCCAAGACGGTATAACTACATACAGTATTTTTAATAATGTTATCGAAGAATATTCTTACGATGAAATTGAAAGCTACCATGTAGAAGCTTACTATCGTTATCATACCAGAACAAGAGGTCTCGGATATACTGATTATGACGTCAATCTTACGGTCAGGCTTACAGACGGAGAAAAATTCACTGCAAGCTATAATACATCACGAGATATTTATGCACTCGAAGAAATCGATAAAATTCTTAAAGATAAAGAGAAAACCGTAAATTCACGGAATCTTGAACCGGTCATAAATAAATACAACTTCACCGACGATGAACTTAAGGTAATCTACGGACTTTTCGAAGAATAAAACTTAAAAGCGACCGCTTGGTCGCTTTTTCTTTTATCCGAAAATAACATCAAGACTCATCATCAGCAAAAATCCAAAAGAAAAAATCAGGGTTATACTACCCTTTCTTTTCTCTTTATCATACATATCAGGAATCAGCTGTTCAGTAACCACATATACCATTGCACCTGCAGCAAAGGAAAGAAAAAACGGCAAAGCCACAGCCATAGATTTCGATGCAATAATAGCTATAACAGCACCTACAGGCTCAACAATACCTGAAGCAAACCCCCATATCGCGGTTTTCCTTTTACTTTTGCTTTCCGCCATAACAGGCACAGTTACTATGGCGCCTTCAGGTATGTTCTGCATAGCAATTCCAAAAGACAGCAAAAATGCAGAAGTAAAGTCATTTGTTTCTACCTGCGAAATAAGAGAAGCGAATACCATACCGACCGCCATACCTTCCGGAATATTATGAACAGTGACGGCAATTAACTGCATAAGAGTTTTTTTCGCATAGGGAGTGTATTTGTCGTACCCGTTTAACGATTTTTCGACAATCCTGTCCGCCCATATCATAGAAATTACACCCGATAAAAAGCCGGACGCAATCTGAAAAATACTTTCACCGCTTAATTCAAGCGCAGGCAAAATCAAGCTCCACACACTCGCTGCCAGCATTATACCTCCCGCAAGTGCAGATAGGATATTTTTAATGTGAAAAGACAACTCTTTTTTTATAAAAAAAATCACAGATGAACCGATGAGCGTCCCGAAAAAAGGTATCATAATTCCGATAACCACTTTTAAAAACATATAATTCACCTCATAAAATAACGCTATAATCATAATATGAAGCAAATGAAAAAGAGTGCGGATAAAACCCGCACTCATATTATTATCAGATGATTTCCTTAACAAGAGCTTTAATCTGCTCTATATTATCATTTTTAACTGCTGAATGAATAGTGACCGTTGTATCAGTGAAGGTTATATCCTTACTGTTTTCGAACATCTTTTTCATTGTCTTGGCCGCTACAGGCATCCAGCTTCCGTTTTCAATAAGACCGATTTTTCTGTTTCTGTAGCCTCTTTCGGTAAGCTCTTCGATGAATGTTCTCATAAACGGGAAAATTTCACCGTTGTAAGTAGTTGTGGCAAGGATTATCTTGCCGTAACGGAAGGCATCCTCCACAGCTTCAGCCATATCCTCACGGGCGAGATCTGTAACAGCTATTTTAGGACATCCGTTATTTTCGAGTTCCTTATAGAGAATTTCTATCGCTTTTTCAGTATTTCCGTAAACCGAAGTAAAGAACACAGCCACACCTTCACTTTCAACACCGTAGGATGACCAGGTATTATAAAGATCGATATAATAACCGAGGTTTTCTTTAAGTATCGGTCCGTGTAAAGGACAAATGATTTCTATGTCAAGATTAGCGGCTTTTTTAAGTACATTCTGCACCTGTGCACCGAATTTACCTACGATGCCGAAATAATATCTTCTCGCTTCACAAGCCCAGTCTTCATCAGCATCAAGAGCACCGAATTTACCGAAGCCATCAGCAGAAAAGAGAACCTTGTCACAGCTGTCGTAGGTCATAATAACCTCAGGCCAATGCACCATCGGTGCAGCAATAAAATTAAGAGTATGCTTACCGAGTGAAAGAGTGTCCCCTTCCTTTACGACCATTCTTTTATCAGAAAAGTCAGTTTCAAAATAATTCTGCATCATCTTAAAGGCTTTGTCAGATGATACGATAAAAGCATCGGGATATTCCTTTGTAAAATTAAAAATATTAGCGGAATGGTCAGGCTCCATATGCTGAACGATAAGATAATCAGGATTTCTGTCGCCTAAAACTGATTTTATGTTTTCTATCCATTCATTACCAAAATTTTTATCGACAGTATCCATTACTGCGATTTTTTCATCAAGAATAACATAAGAGTTATATGCCATTCCGTTCGGAACATAAAACTGTCCTTCAAAGAGATCGATGAAACGGTCATTAACACCTACATACTTAATATCTTTTGTTACCATTTTTTTGAAACTCCTTTATATTATTTTAAAATTAACCTAATAAAACATCGAAAGCAAGCATCAGACAAAAACCTGCAAGCAAAGAAAAAGTTGCTCCGCTTTCATTTCCGTGAGAATGAGTCTCGGGAATCATCTCATCGCTTATAACGTAAATCATTGTTCCACCTGCAAAGGCAAGAGCGAAAGGAAGAACAGCATTAGAGAGACTGACAGCAAAAAATCCGAGAAGCGTGCCTATTACCTCAATTACTCCTGTCATCGCCGCCGCAATAAATGTTCTGCTGTGATTCATACCCGCAGCAAGCATCGGTGCGATTATCACCATACCCTCAGGGATGTTCTGTAAGGCTATACCCGCAGCTATCATAAGTGCATCACTTGTATTGCCTGTGCCGAAACCTACACCTGCCGCAATACCCTCAGGCAGATTATGAATGGCTATAGCTATAACAAAAAGTAATATTTTATTAAGCTGTTCCTGATTTCCGGGATGATTCTCGGTATCGACACCTGTAAGTCTGTGAAGATGCGGAACGAGCTTATCAATAAGATTAATACACACAGCACCGCTAAAAACACCAGCTACAGTGACTAAAAGTTTAAATTTTCCACCATATTCAAGCGAGGGAATAATAAGGCCTATAACAGCCGCAGAAAGCATAACACCCGCCGCAAAGGACAAAACAATATCACTGAATTTATGACTCATTTTTTTGAAAATGAACCCAAGTAGTGCGCCTATAACAGTTGCACCACCGACACCGAGCGCAGTAAGCAGAACCATCTGCATATTATCATCCTTTCCATTCAGATTTTAACATATTTAATCTGCAATTTGTATACCAAAAGAAAAAATTCAAAAAATGTTTTCTTTGATGGGAATAATTCCCCCAAAATCAGTAAGCGGAAAATCAAAGCTTATTATTTTAATTCCCCGTTCGAATATAAACTGCTCGATTTTACCGTAATCTCTATGTTTAGTAATGTCTCCGAAAAACATAACTTCCTCTTTAGAAATCTTTCCGCTTGCACCGCCTATAAAGCCGTATTCGTGTCCTTCAAGAAAAACATCACCCTTGCTTATAAGAAGGCAATTTAACCCCTTTTCTTTTGAATTTCGTGCTATTGATTCATCGTCTGTTATAATCGAATTACTGTCGACAGGAAGAACAGAACATTTACAGTAGCCCTGATTAACCGATATAACATCAAAATATGCTGAAGCCTTCTTGACAGAGTCGTCAAAATTTTTGCTTTTACCGATGATTCTGCTGCCGACTACAGCGTGATTCAGAATGCAGTCATTCGGATACAAGCCTTCTACCCTATTTACAGTTTCCGTTACACTAAGACCCGATTTTCTGAGCTGTGAAATCAATTCTCTCTGCCATTTATCAACGATAATTCTTCCCATTCCGAGATACAAAACAGAAAGGTCAGCGTGCTTCGAAACAGCTTCATCAACTAAAGTGTTTTCGGATGAATATAATATCTCTATGCCGCGACTTTCAAAAAAGCCAATCAGTTCATTGTTAAGTCCACCGCAGATAAGTGAAGTAACCTTCCCCTCAGGCAGATTAGAATAACGAAGAAAGGTGCTCATAATATTATCGCCTCAAAGGCCTGTCTTATCGTTCTGACTCCGATGATTTCTATTTCTTTTTTGAGAGAAGCCGAAATATTTTTGATATTGGCATAAGGAATTATACACTTGCTGAAACCGAGTCTTGCCGCTTCTTTTATCCTCTGTTCACAGTGAGAAACACCTCTGATTTCTCCTGCAAGACCAACCTCTCCGAAGGCAAGAACATCATCGCGAAGAGAGTAATCCTTCAGAGAAGATACGAGTGCCATCACTATCGTCAAATCGAGGGCAGGCTCGTCCAGTTTCAGACCTCCGACAATATTAATATAAGCATCCATGTTGCCGAAAAAATACCCACCTCTCTTTTCAAGAACAGCAATAAGCATAGCGAGTCGGTTAAAATCAAAACCGTTTGAAATTCTTCGGGGATTTCCGAAGCCTGTGGCAGTTACAAGTCCCTGTATTTCAGCTAAGAGCGGTCTTGTTCCCTCCATAACACAGGCCACACAGGAGCCCGGAGTGTTTTTAGGTCTGCCTGAAATAAGCATTTCCGAAGGATTTTCCACTTCTTTTAAGCCTGTGTCAAACATTTCAAACACACCGATTTCATTTGTGGATCCGAAACGGTTTTTGACAGCTCTCAGAATACGGAAGGAAAGATTCCTTTCGCCTTCAAAATAGAGAACGGCATCAACTATATGCTCAAGAACCTTAGGTCCTGCTATGTTTCCGTCTTTATTTACATGACCGACCAAAACAACGGGTATGCCAAGGCTTTTAGCTGTTCTCATAAGAAGATTTGAGGACTCTCTTACCTGTGCGACACATCCCGGCGAAGAATTAAGCTCGGTAAAATTCATCGTCTGTATAGAGTCTACTATAACGAGGTCAGGAGCTGATGAACGTATATGCTCACATATAGCCTGAACATCTGTTTCGCAGAGAATATACAGATTCCCTGTTTTTACCTTAAGTCTGTCAGCACGCATTTTAATCTGGCTGTATGATTCTTCGCCTGAAACATACAGTATTTTAAGTTTTTTACCAAGCTGATGACATATCTGAAGAAGAATAGTCGATTTACCGATACCCGGGTCACCACTAAGAAGAACAAGAGAACCTTTTACAATACCGCCACCGAGAACACGGTCCAGTTCACCCATACCTGTTTTGTATCGAAGCTCATTATCGGGCTCAATCTGAGTAAGCTGATATGAAGAAACGCTTTTGGTACTTAATGAATTTACAGATTTAGTTTTAGAGGTTTCTGTTTGTCTTGTCTCCTCTTCGAAGCTCGCCCATTCACCGCATTCAGGACATTTACCGAGCCATTTGGCGGTTTCATATCCGCAGTTATTGCACACGTAAATGTTTTTCATTTTCACTGCCATAATCATTTTCTCCTTCGGTTCTGCTGTTAATATATGTTATCAATCCGTCCGCTATCGCTCTGCTCATTTCACTCTGATAAGCTTCATCTTTAAGCTTGTTTGCCTCGTTTACATTTGACATAAAGCCGCACTCAACCATAACTGAGGGAACCTTCGAATGATAAAGAAGATAAATATCCTTGCCGCTTTCTTTGATCTGCCTTTTGTTATCATGCTGAAGAGAAGCTACCACCGATTTCTGTATTTCATCTGCCAGAATTCTGCTGTCAGGATTATTTGCTGAATAAAAAACCTGTGTACCGCTGTACTTACTCTCGGTAAAATAATTCTGATGTATCGACAGAAGAATGCAGTCACCGTTTTCTTCGACCTTTTTCATTCTGTTATGTATGTCAGATACCTTCTTCTCGCGCTGAGTAGCTGCTGATTCATCATAAATCATATAGTCACCGTCACGGATAAGCACTGTACGAAAACCTTCATTTAAAAGGACATCATTCAACTTCATCGAAATTTCAAGGTTTATCTTTTTTTCGAGTGTACCGTCGGCTGCTTGCGTTCCTCCGTCCTCTCCGCCGTGTCCCGCATCAATTATAATAACAGGTAGTATCTCAGATGAAACTGACATCGCATCAGAGAATACACCACTGAAATTAAGCATTACCGTAAGAAAAAAAAACAGAAGAAAGGTTACTGTAAGGCTTAAAGCATTTTTTAGTCTGAACGAAAAATATAAACAACGCTTCATTATATCACCCATTAAATAATATGGCTGATAAATGATTATTATAACATTTATATTTTACAACAAAACAGTAAAATAATCAATACAAAGATAAAAACTGAGACCGTAATTATACAGTCTCAGTGTCTATTTATTTAACTTCAACTCTCCAGCCGTAGGGGTCTTCTCTTTTGCCCCACTGAATACCTGTAAGTTCATCATAAAGCTTCTGTGTGAGCTCACCTATACCGCCGTTACCGATGGTCATTACATCATCAACATAACGAAGTTTACCTACAGGAGAAACAACTGCAGCAGTACCTGTGCCCCATACTTCTTCGAGGGTGCCGTCCTTGGCAGCAGCTACGATTTCATCGACAGAAATCTTTCTTTCCTCTACCTCGTAGCCCCATGCTTTACATACATTGATAATGGAGTTACGTGTGATACCGGGAAGGATGCTTCCGTTAAGTGCAGGTGTGATAACCTTGCCGGCGATTTTGAACATAATGTTCATAGCACCTACTTCTTCTATATACTTTCTTTCCACACCGTCAAGCCAGAGAACCTGAGAGTAACCGCTGTCGTGAGCCTTAACCTGTGCGATAAGAGAAGCAGCATAGTTACCGCCTGTTTTCGCAAAGCCCATACCGCCTTTAACAGCACGTACATATTCGTCCTCGATCCAGATACCTACAGGAGCAAGACCGCTTTCATAGTAAGCACCTGAGGGTGAAAGCACGATAATGAAAAGATAAGTCTTTGACGGAGCAACACCGAGGAATTCATCAGTAGCAATTACGAAGGGACGGATGTAAAGTGAAGTGCCTTCATCTGAAGGAACCCAATCTCTGTCAATGTCAACAACAGCCTTAACTGCATCTACAAAGACATCCTCAGGAATTTCAGGGATGCAAAGTCTTTCGTTTGAAGCATTTGCTCTCTTCGCATTCATATCAGGACGGAAAAGATAAATTTTATCATCTTCACCGCGATATGCCTTGAGACCTTCGAACATTTCCTGGCCGTAATGGAAAACCATAGCGCTGGGAGCAAGAGAAATATTGCCGTAGGGCTCGATTCTGGCGTCATGCCAGCCTTTACCTTCAGTGTAGTTCATTACGAACATATGATCAGTAAAAATGTGTCCGAAGCCAAGTTTTTCACCTTTAGCAGGTTTAGCTTTCGGTGAAGTTGTTCTGGTAATTTTAATATCCATTTTAAACACCTCTTAATCAATAATCATAACCGGTTTTAAGTGCCTTAAGGTTAATTTCAGTAAGACTTGCCTTTTTGGGTGGAACTACTTTTTTAAGAACATCCTCCGTACCTTCGAAGGAAAATGCATCAGATTCCTTAATAAGCTTACCCATAAGAATCATATTAGCCAGAGTTGAAAAACCTTCGTCGTTAGCCATTTTTGTAGCAGGAACAGCGAATACTGTCACATCGTCTCTCTCAGGCATTTCGCTGATAAGAGATGAGTCGACAATGATGATACCGCCTGAAACAACCTCATTTTCGTATTTTTTAAGTGAAGGAAGGTTCATGGCTACGAGACAGTCAGGAGTGGAAATAATGGGAGAACCGATGGACTCGTCGCTGATGATAACGCTGCAGTTAGCTGTACCGCCACGCATTTCAGGACCGTATGAAGGAAGCCATGAAACCTGCTTATCGTTTAAAAGACCTTTATATGCAAGGAATTTACCTGCGAAAAGGACACCCTGGCCGCCGAAGCCTGCAATTAATATCTGTGTAGTACTCATTGTGTCCCCTCCTTATTCAGCCTTATTATCGGCATCTCTGTCTTTATAAACACCTAAAGGATAGTAAGGAATCATCTTTTCTTCAACCCATTCAAGTGCCTTTTCAGGAGTCATACCCCAGTTAGTGGGACAAGTGGATACAACCTCAATAAGAGAGAAGCCTTTTTTATCGATTTGATTCTGGAAAGCCTTTTTGATAGCCTTCTTTGCATTTCTTACATTTTTTACGTTGTTTACTGCTACTCTTTCGATGTAACCGGCACCGTCAAGCTGTGAAAGCATTTCGGATACCTTTACAGGGAAACCGCAGTGATTTGTATCTCTGCCGTAGGGAGAGGTCTGAGTTACCTGACCGGGAAGAGATGTAGGAGCCATCTGACCGCCTGTCATACCGTAAATAGCATTGTTTACGAAGATAATGGTGATGTTTTCATTTCTTGCGGCGGCGTGAACAGTTTCAGCCATACCGATAGAAGCAAGGTCACCGTCGCCCTGATATGTAAATACGATATGATTATCGGGATCTGAACGCTTAAGACCTGTAGCAACTGCAGGGGCTCTGCCGTGTGCAGCCTCAACCATATCACAGGTGAAATAGTTATAAGCGAGAACTGAACAACCTACAGGAGCAACACCGATAGTTCTGCCTTCGATACCTAATTCGTCGATAGTCTCAGCTACAAGACGGTGAATAATACCGTGTGTACAACCGGGACAGTAATGAAGAGGAACATCAGCAAGTGATTTGGGTTTATCAAATACTACCATTATTTTGTACCTCCTTTGGTATGTGCTTTAATTGATTCGAGAACCATCTCGGGAGAAGGAATCATACCGCCGACTCTGTTGCAGAGATAAACAGGCTTTTTGCATTCGCAAGCGAGTCTGATATCCTCGATCATCTGACCCATTGAAAGTTCAACAGAAATAAAGCATTCAACCTTATCTGCAGCTTTTCTGAATGCTTCATTGGGGAAGGGCCAGAGTGTGATAGGTCTTATAAGACCAGCCTTGATACCTTCTTTTCTTGCGGCATTGATAGCGTTTTTAGCTACTCTTGCAGCAATACCGAAGGCAGCGATACAGATTTCTGCATCATCCATCATATACTCTTCGTACATAACTTCGTTTTCTTCGATAGCCTTATATCTCTCATATCTTGCGAAGTTAAGCTTTTCAAGCTCTTCAGGAACGAGAGAAAGAGAATTGATGATATTCTTTTTTCTTTCGCAGTTCGTACCTGTAACAGCCCATGATTTGTCATATTCATTAACAGTGGGTTCTTCGAGGGAAACAGGCTCCATCATCTGACCCATTGTACCGTCGGCTAAAATCATCGAAGTCATTCTGTATTTTTCAGCCAGGTCAAAGCCTTTAATAGTAAGATCGGCCATCTCCTGAACTGAAGAAGGAGCGAGAACGATCATTTTGAAGTCACCGTGTCCGCCGCCCTTGGTAGCCTGAAAATAGTCAGACTGGGAAGGCTGAATACCGCCGAGACCGGGACCGCCACGCTGAACATTAACTACAAGAGAAGGAAGATCACTACCTGCGAGGTAAGAAAGTCCCTCAGCCTTAAGAGAAATTCCGGGGCTTGATGAAGAGGTCATAACTCTTTTACCGGTTCCGGCTACACCGTAAACCATATTGATAGCTGCAACCTCACTTTCTGCCTGAAGGAAGCAACCGCCGATTTTCGGCATCTTCTTTGCCATATAAGCAGCTATTTCTGTCTGAGGAGTAATAGGATAACCGAAGTAATGACGGCAGCCTGCTAAAATAGCAGCTTCTGCGATAGCTTCGTTACCCTTCATAAGAACTTTATCAGCCATTTTCAGCACCTCACTTTTCTACCTTGATTATGCAGTCGGGACACATTGTAGCGCAGAATGCACAGCCGATACATTTGGATTCGTCTGTCATTTCAGCAGGAGAGTGACCTTTTGCATTGATTTTGTCTTTTGCGATAACAAGAATTTTTTTCGGGCAGGCAATTACACACAAGCCACAGCCCTTACACATATCAGTGTTAAACGTAACTTTAGGCACAATAATACCTCCAATTAATAAATTTTGCTTTGTAATTCCAAAGGAAAAATTTCTTTTCCCGTGTTTTTCATTTTTTCGTAAAGCTTCTTTTCACAGCTGGTGAAAAGCACCGGTAAACCCGACAGCTCAGACAGCTTTTCTGTTTCGGAGAATGTAGAAATTATAGCTTCAGCATCCGTTATATCACCCAAATTCGAATTATTGACAATAGCTGTAAATTTAAGTGATGAAGCTCCTTCAATTTCCTTCATAATCTCGAAGGCTTCTTCCGCTTTTCTGGTAAGAGGACGGAAAAAATTAGCTACAAAGATCATCTCATAATCATTTTCTTCGTTTATGAACGGTGCAAATCTGCCGAGAGCAATCGCTCCTGCATCGTCTCCTCCGATATCCATAACTGCGCGAAATCTTTTGTCGTTCACTACGCGGTACATATTCTTCGGAAGGGACGGTATATCGAGATTTGTATTGGCAAATTCGGAACAGATAAGTTCTATGCCTTTTTCTGAAAGCTCTTTCTCACTGTCTTTGGTTCGGAAATAAGGATTAACGATATCAAGGTCAGCAATAAGGACAGGGTGACCCGCTTCTTTCAGCTTTAAAGCATAATTTACGGCGATATTGGTTTTACCGCTGCCGTAATGACCTGCGAAAAGAATAATTCTTTTATTTGTCATAACAACATAACCTTTATTATATTACAAATATTTCATCATTTCAACATTTATCGGAAAAATATTAAAGTTTATTTCTCTGAATTTTGCCACTGATTGTTTTGGGAAGCTCATCACGGAATACAACGATTCTGGGATACTTATAAGGAGCAGTATTCTTTTTGACGTAATTCTGAATCTCCTTTTTAAGCTCTTCAGTGGGCTCGGTGCCCTTCGTAAGAACGATGCTTGCCTTAACCACCTGACCTCTGATTTCATCAGGAGCAGCTGATACACCGCACTCGAGAACATAAGGAAGCTCCATAATAACATTTTCGATTTCGAAGGGGCCGATTCTGTAGCCTGATGATTTGATAACGTCATCAATACGGCTGACATACCAGAAATATCCGTCCTCATCACACCATGCGGTATCACCTGTATGATACATTCCGTCATACCAGACTTCATCAGTTTTATCCTGAGCGTTGTAATAACCCTTAAAGAGTCCGCAAGGAACCTTTTTATCTGTCCTTACTACAATTTCACCCGTTTCACCTACAGCACATTCATTTCCGTCAGGGTCAACGATGGCGATGTCGTAGCAAGGAACAGGTTTACCCATAGCACCCGGCTTAGGTGTTGTGCCTACAAGGTTAGCGATGGTAAGAGTTGTTTCAGTTTGACCGAAGCCCTCCATAATCACAAGACCTGTAGCCTTATGGAACTGATGGAACACCTCAGGATTAAGCGCTTCACCTGCTGTAGTGGCATATCTGATGGATGAAAGGTCATATTTCGAAAGATCTTCCTTGATTAACATTCTGTACATTGTAGGAGGTGCGCAGAACGTAGTAATCTGATACTTTGCAAACATAGGAAGGATATCAGAAGCATCAAAGCGATCAAAATCATAGGTAAATACAGCACCCTCACACATCCACTGACCGTAGAATTTGCCCCACAGTGCTTTTCCCCAACCTGTGTCGGAAATAGTGAGGTGAAGATCGTTCGGCATAATCGAGTGCCAATATTTGGCAGTGATAAAGTGACCGAGGGCATATTTGTATGAATGTGCGGCAATTTTAGGATAGCCTGTGGTACCTGATGTAAAGAACATAAGCATAGTATCGTCACCGCAGGGGCTTTCAGGAGTTCTGTCATATATGCTTCTGAACAGCTTATATTCTTTATCAAAGTTATGCCATCCGTCTCTGTCGGCACCCACAATAACCCTGTGCTTGAGACCGTCGTATTTTTCGGCAGCTTTTTCTATCTGTGCCGATGTCTGTCCGTCAGCTGTACAGATAATACCTGATACACCTGCAGCCTCAAATCTGTATTCATAGTCATGCTCAACAAGCTGATTAGTGGCAGGAATTATAATTGCACCGATTTTATGAAGAGCAAGAGCACATATCCAGAACTGATAGTGACGCTTGAGAACAAGCATAACTCTGTCGCCTTTTTTTATACCTAAGCTGACGAAATAGTTGGCTGCTCGTGCAGACTCTTTCTTCATATCGTTATAAGTGAATCTTCTTTCTGTTTTATCACCCGAAATATGAAGCATAGCCAGTTTGTCGGGATATTTGTCGGCCACAGCATCAACTACGTCAAAAGCGAAGTTGAATTCATCTTCGTTTTTATAGTCAAGCTTAGTGAGGACACCCTTTTCATTTTCTTCTGTGTCAATGAACTTTTTGATTTCAAGCTCATGAGAAACCTTGGCAGAAGGAAGAGAAACCTCATCCTCAGTCTTGACAGCCTTTTCTTCTCCTGCTACGACCACAGCAATAAAGGTACAGTCCTTTCCGTCGACAGCAATCATACCGTGAGGAGTAGAGCTGTTATAATAAATACTGTCCCCTTCTTCGAGAATCTCAGTATGATTTCCGACTCTTACTTTAAGCTTGCCTGAAAGGACATAGTCAAACTCCTGACCGCTGTGTGTAGTAGTTTTTATAGGCATATCCTGAAGTTCTTCTCTGTAATCATATTTTGCAAGATAAGGCTCTGCAAGCTTGTTTCTGAAAAGAAGAGCAAGATGATTGATTTCTATCCCCTCTTCCTTTGAAGTAATTTTACCCTGATTTTTACGCGTTACAGTATAAGAGGAAAGATTACTGCTGCGACCTTCAAGAAGGTCGGTTTTTCCGATATTGAAAACCTTAGCACACTTGTGAATAAAGGAGAACGGGAAGTCAGCAGTACCCTGCTCGTAAGAAATGTACTGCTCGGCACTTATGTCAACCTTTTCAGCCATCTCTTCAGGTGTATAACCTGCGATTTCGCGCATTTCCTTTATACGGAAGGCCACCTCTTTAAGCTCATTATTCATTTTATTAAGTTCCATAAACATGTCCTCCTTAATAATTGTTTTCAAAAATAAAACTCGTCTCAAAGATAACTTTGAGACGAGTATAAATCAATACCCGCGGTACCACTCAAATTGCGGTTTGTCCGCCACCTTCAAGCTCCTGTAAGCTCTATGCACTGACGTAGCATTCACGGAAAGAACTACTGCTGTTTCGCTCTTTCGGCTCAGAAGTGATGGGATTTGAAAATTCACAATACCGACATTCCAGCACCGTCGGCTCTCTGTTATTGCTCCGATTCATCCGTCTTCGTCATAGCCTTTATATTCATTTTAGATGATTTTATCACTTTAAAACGTCTTTGTCAATATTTTTCTCGTGAAAATTTATAAAATTTTGTTTTCATCGATACCGAACAGCTTCACAGCATTTCCGTAAAGAATTTTACGCGTTTCTTCATCAGTAAGATTAATGCCGGCGAATCTTTCGAGTTCTTTTTCGTAAATCCACATAGGGAAATCTGTGCCGAATATTACTCTGTCAGCACCGTAAGCACTTATAATTTTCTCAGCCTTATCAGAAGTCATATCATACAATGATGAAGAACAGTCAACATAAAAATTCGGATATTCTGAAAGCTTATCAACAGCTTCATCCCAAACTGACCATCCTCCGAAATGAGCTCCGATAACGGTTAAATCCGGATACTCATTCAGTATCCTTACAAGTCGGTCAGGATTTGAATAATCATACCTGTAGTCACCTGTGTGCAGAAGAACAGGCAACTCTCCCATGCATAGTTCATAGATTTTTCTGCAGCGCGCATCATCAATAGCGATTTTCTGAAAATCAGGATGAAGCTTTACTCCCTTTAAACCGAGTGATTTAAGATGGATGTAATCCGCCTCGATATTTTCGGAGTCAGGATGAAGAGAACCGAGCCCGGTCATTGCTCCGCCACTTTCGTCCACAGTACGAGCGATGAAAGAATTAATAGCCTGAACCTGTTTAGGGGTAGTGGCGACAGAAAAAACAATGAAATGCTTCACTCCGTTTTTATTACCTTCTTTAATAAGGGTAGATGCTCTGCCGTCATAACCCATATCAATATCATAAAAGCTACGTATGCTTTCGACAGCTTTATCAGCAATCTTGTCAGGGTAAACATGACAGTGGCAGTCAATAATAGGATAATTCACTGTATCACTCTTTCTTTATGCCGTTATCACAGAATTCGCCTTTTGAAGACCGTATTTCTCTACAGCCTGTTCGCGCATTTTATATTTGAGAACCTTTCCGGCTGCATTCATCGGGAATTTATCCACGAAGTCGACATATCTCGGTACCTTGTGCTTTGCCATATGATCACGGACATACTGCTTCATTTCGTCCTCTGTCATAGTTTCGCCCTCTTTAAGAACAATCCAAGCCGCGATTTCCTCACCGTACTGTTCATCAGGAACACCTATAACCTGAACATCCTTTACCTTGTCGTGAGTATAAATGAATTCTTCGATTTCCTTCGGGTAAATGTTTTCACCGCCGCGGATGATCATATCTTTAAGTCTGCCTGTAATTTTATAGTTGCCATCCTCAGTTTTGCAGGCAAGATCACCTGTATGGAGCCAGCCATCTTTATCAATAGCTGCAGCAGTTGCTTTGGGCATTTTATAATAGCCCTTCATTATATTGTAACCTCTGGCAACGAACTCACCTGTTTCGCCTACAGGCATTTCGTCCCCTGTTTCAGGATCAATAATCTTACATTCGATTTCAGGAAGTGCACGTCCGACGGTGCTTACGCGAACCTCAAGTGAATCATCAGTTGAGCTCATTGTACATCCGGGAGATGCCTCAGTCTGACCGTATACGATGGTAATTTCCTTCATATTCATCTTATCTACAACATCCTGCATAACAGATATCGGACAGGGAGAACCTGCCATAATACCTGTTCTCATATAAGAGAAGTCCGTCTTTTCGAAATCGGGATGCTCTAAAAGTGCTATGAACATAGTGGGAACACCGTGGAAGCAAGTAATCTTCTCCTGATTGATGCAAGCAAGAGCCGGCTTCGGAGTAAAGTAAGGTATGGGTGAAAGGGTAACACCGTGTGTCATGGACGCCGTCATAGAAAGTACCATACCGAAGCAATGGAACATAGGCACCTGTATCATCATTCTGTCAGCGGTGGAAAGATCCATTCTGTCACCGATACACTTACCGTTATTGACTACATTGTAATGAGTGAGCATAACACCCTTGGGGAAGCCGGTGGTACCTGATGTATACTGCATATTACATACATCGTCAGGATTAACTGTAGCTGCTATTCTGTAAACCTCTTCTACAGGTACATTTTCGCTTCGGGCGATTGCTTCATCCCATTCGAGACAGCCTTTTTTCTTAAAGCCGACAGTGATAACATTACGAAGGAAAGGAAGTCTTTTGCTGTGTAAAGGTTTACCGGCTTCGAGAGTTTCGAGCTCAGGACAAAGCTCACCGATAATATCTGCATAATGAG
>CALCHE010000165.1 GCA_937901145.1 uncultured Clostridia bacterium | reverse complement strand
ATTGTGTATGTGTGGCTTAATATTAGAGATAAATCAGCTAACTAAATTCCAATTTATCGAGATGTTGCTATTTTAAGCTGTAAACACAAAAAACGACAATCTTCGATAGAAGGTTGTCGTTTTTTTATCCAATCCGAAGGATTGGTATGTAATCACGCGACAGCGTGTATGTAATCGCCGTAGGCGTATGTCATTACCGCAGGTACATTCCTCCTTCGGATTGATTACATACCTTTCTGCGAAAGGATTACATACATCTCGACCTGATGATTACATTCCGTCTGCGACGGATTACATACAAGGCTTCGCCTTGATTTTTGTCCTTCGGGCAAAGAGATTGACATTACAATTTTCTCATAATATAATAATTGTAAAAGGGGATGAATTTATGAAATTTAAAAGAAAACAAATGTTATCAATAGTTTTAGTTTTAATATTGCTTGTTCCCTATTTTGGCTTTATAAGAGATTGGTCAAAACCAACTTTTATTGACGAGCATTGGATTGAGTGCACTGTTGATAAAATTAACAGTTATACTGATTTATCAGAGATATATAATGATTTAGTCAAAGACGGAGATTTTTTCAATATTGGAGAAGTTGATGATTTCAGTGACGGGATAGAAGCTGTTAACGACTTTTTAAATTTTTCAATAGTACCTAATAATGATTCTTATAACGGACGTTACAATATTAGTACTCGAGACGATTTAGAAAAATGGTTAGATTATGAGTTTGGTGAGTTTAGACCTGTTTTTAATCTGATGTGCAGAAGATATAGTTATGAAAATGGGTCTTGCTGGATTAGTCCTAATATAAGATTAAAAAATGAATATAGCGTTTCTGATTACAATGATCAAATAGTTGTTGTTATTTTTACAGAAAAATTTACGATGGTATTTGAACAACATGCTTGGGGCGGAGATAAACCCTTTGACAGATTTTTTGGAATGTTTTATTCATTGCTGCAAAACAATGTGACTTAATCGAGATGTTGCTAAATTAAGCTGTAAACACAAAAATCGACAAGTTTCGACTTGTCGATTTTTCATTTATGTCCGCAGGACATAACTTCATTACGAGCGAAGTGAGTACTTCATTTTACTGCTTGCAGTAAACTTTATTGTTCGCTTGCGGACATAAAACGAAGTTCCTTACGGCAAATGAAGTGGCTTCGCCAATGAAGTGTGCCTACGGCACAATGAAGTTGCTCTTCTGGCAAAGGGATTTGACTTTTTAAGTACGTTGTTATAAAATGGGCTTGGGTGATATTTTATGAAAAAGCTTGAAATTATAGAATTAATAAATACGGCAGTAAAGTCGAGAGAAATATGTAGGATATTTTTTAAATATAACTATCATTACAGCTACCATTTTCCGTTAATAACAAGTGAGAAACTCTTTCTTTCAGCCAATGAAGATGATTTTATTATAGACGGATTTACTGTAAGACGTTTTTGTGATATTAAAAATGTAGAAATTAAAAATGATAAATGCGTTGAAATTATAAAATGTGAAGGTGTTTTGGATGATATTAAAGTGCCGGAAATAGATATTACAGATTGGTATAATACATTTTTATCACTTTCAAAATTGAACATAAACATAATTGTAGAAAAAGAAAGCCTGAATGATGATGAATGTGAATTTGCGATAGGGAAAATTATAAGTGTGCTTAAAACTAAAGTTATATTTAAAGACTTTGACGCTGATGGTGTATGGCAAGAAGATTATTATGAGATTCCGTATTCACAAATAACTTCAGTTACGTTTGCATCTCGATATGTAGATGTTTTTTCTAAATATGTGTAAGCAGTTAATCAATTATTGCTGTTGTATGCGGTTCATTTTCAGAAAGTAATAGTGAATAAGTGTTTCAGAGTTGCCAATTTGAGCTGTAAACACAAAAACCGACTGGCTTCGCCCCGTAGAATTCATTTATCTCCCCAGTATATAACTTCATAAAATCAAAGCTCCCGCTCAATTTGAACGGGAGCCTGATTATTTACCTTGCCTTTTTATCAGCCGAGAAGCTGACTGAAGTAGTAAGCGGCTTCAGCTTTTGTGATTGATGCGCCGACATTGAAACCATTTGAAGTGAGAATTTTATATGTAAGAGTGAAGCCTTTGAAGAAGGAAACGAATCCTCTCTTAGCGGATACACCTAAAAGGCCTAATGCGAAGGAGAGAACAGATGCTTTGCCGTCAGCTTCACTTCTGTCAGCGTTGCCGTTAATTACATTAATAGCGTTTGTAAGTTCACCCTTGGTGAGAGCATCTGCAGCGCCAAATTCAGTTTCTGACTTTGCAGTGAGGATGCCGTTTACGAGGCAGAATTCGATGTCGCTATAGTATTTGTCACCTGTTTTAACGTCATCGTACTTACCGTAAACTTCATTTGAGGGAAGAGCTTCGATAATCTTGTTAGCTACGAATACGTGACCTGCTTCGTCATAGTGGCTGTCAACATAGGTTGCGCCATTGATGTCTACATAGGTATAACCGAATTTCTTTGCACCCTCGATCATGGGAGCGTTACCTACGCCCATAATGAAATCGACGATCATTCCGATGGCTGATGTTAATTCAGCGGGCTGTTCCTGAACGGGAACCTGTTCACCTGTAACACCGTTATAGTCGTAGTATTTACCCTTGATGCTGTTGTCGCTCATACCTACAACCATAAGAGTTACATCGGGATTGAGGTCGTAAATATCCTGAATCATAATATCCCAGTTAGTATAGAAATTGCTCAGGCCGTAGTTGAGTGCTTCGGGAAGAGTCTGAAGAAGAGCGGGAAGAGCACCTGCGATATGTGCGATTTCAAGAACCTTTTCGAGGGTTGCGAGGTCCATTGTACTCTTTTCCAGAATTTCCTTTACCTCTGCCATATATGTATCGCTTATATTTTCAGCCTTGAGAATATCTGCAATTACCCATGTGAGGTATGCACCCCAGTCGTTACCGCCGATACCGAGAGTTATAAGGTCAGCATCTGCGATTGATTTTTTGAATTCTTTTCTGAAATGCTCTGCGCCGGGGAGAAGAAATTCGCCGCATTCAGTGCAGTAGTCATTTTCATAAGCATAGAGCTGGCTGGGATGGAAGAGATAAGGATCCTCGTATGTTGCAGCGAAATCATCTTCGAGCATATATCGCATTTCGATGGTTCTGAAGCCGGGAGCTGCGAGAGCTGTCATAGAGCCGTCCTCGATAATAGCATCTGCGATAATGTCAGCATAGGAGCCTTCTACTCTGGAGTAAGTTGTGTGATGGTTTGCTTTGTTGAAATCGTAGTCATCATCAGTGATTTCATCACGATAGCCGCTGGCAGCACTGTCACCGAGAAGAAGATAGTTTTTGTACTGACCGTAGTGAGCAGTTACTGCTTCCTGATTGAGATCTGCTGCAAAGCATACAAAAGAACCAGAGAGCATAATAACTGAGATGAGTACTGCGAGAGTCTTTTTGATAGTTTTTCTCATTTGTTTTACCTCCGTAAAAATTAATAATTTTTTAACAGACTTAATCAAGTCGGTAAGAATATATCATAATTATTCTTAATAGTCAAGAGTGAAGAAATAACTTGTAGCTGAAAATAAAGTGTATTTTTCGATGAAGAATTGCCTAAAAAGCAAAATAAAGTATATTTCGGGATGTATATAAGTATATTTTGCATCACAAATGCACGATATGTAGGATTGTTGCATAAATTTGACGTAGAAATTATATTTTTTATTATGCTCAAAAAAGCATTGTATTAATAAATTGTTAATGGTATAATAGTTCCATAATAAAATGAAAGAGGTATCTTATGATGAAAAAGATTATTTCAGTTCTTCTTGCGGTTTTTATGCTTTTTACAGTAATGGCACCCTGTGCTTCTGCTGTGTCCTCCAGAGGCAATATTCCCGTTGTTTACATCAGAGGTAACGGTGAAGAAATCTACGGACCCGACGGTAAAAAGGTTCCTGCTACCTTTAACGATCTCGAGCTCGGTGGTGAAGAAGGTCTTGATAAAGACGCTATCGTTGATGCCTGCGTAAACGTCATCAAGCCTTTCGTCGCAGAAGGTCTTATATTCGACAAATGGGATAATTACGGTAAGGCTCTTTACGAAGAGATTCAGCCTCTCTTTGAGGGTGCACAGCTTGACGGAAACGGTGATTCACTTCCCGGCGTAGGAATGCACTGGGAATCTGTGTGGAGTAATGAAAATTCCTGTAATGTAGCCAGAAGCTCATACGGTCTTTGGGATTATCAGTTCCATTATGACTGGCGTCTCGATCCTTATGATCATGTAGATGCTCTTCATACATATATAGAAAAAGTAAGTGCAGCCAACGGTAATAAAAAGGTAGCTATTTATGTAAGATGCTTCGGCGGTTCTCTCGCAGTGGCTTATCTGGAAAAATACGGTGACCGGGGTCTTGTTGACAAGGTTATGTTCGATGCTACCCTAAATAACGGTGCCGCAGTTATCAACGATACATTCAGCGGTAAGATAGAATTCAAATCCTCCAGACTTCAGCAGTATATGGCTCAGCTCGAGCAGTGCGACTACTATAATGTAGGCGTCGGCCTTACCCTTGAAGGTATCGTTAATGAAGTTGTTTTCAAAACTATGGATCTTTTCACACAGACAGGTACTGCTGATGCACTCTTTGACGGCATAGAGGATCTTTATACCAAACTTTATAAGGCTCTTATGCCTGCACTCTGTTTTGCTACAGGTCTTGCTACGCAGGCTAACTACTGGACCTGCGTTTACGAAGAGGACTTTGATGCTGCTATGAAGCTTATGTTTGGTAGCAAGGAGGCCCGGGAGGCTTATCCCGGTCTTATCGAAAAAATCAAGCATTACAGAGAGAAGGTTACTTCACAGGGTGATGCACTTTATAAAAAATTCGCTGAAGAGTACGGCGTAAAAATCGGAACAATAGCAAAATACGGCTATATGAATATGCCTATCGGTTACAGTGCAAACGAGCCCTCCGACGCTCTCGTATCTCTCGAGGACGGTTCCTTAGGTGCTACTGTAGCTCCCATCGGAAAAACTCTTTCTGCAGCTTATCTTGCTTCAGCTGATCCCAAATATGTTTCCGCAGATAAGATGGTAGATACTTCCACATGTCTCTTCCCTGAAACAACCTGGATTATCAAAAATGCTCACCACAATTTCTTTGAGCTTGATGATGTTATCGCTCAGGCATTCTTCTTTGATAATGCTACTATTGATAACGACCTCGGACTTCCTCAGTTTATGCGCTTTTATGAGGACACACGTTCTTATGAACCTATGACAGAGGATAACTGCGGTGATTACGAATGGTATTCAATTGCTGAAGCTAAGCCTACTACAGAATCTATCCTCGTGTCAATGATGCGCTGGTTCAGAATGATTTTCGAGATTATCACACAGATTCTCAAGGGTGAATTCGAAATAGGTAATATCATTAAAAAATAACAAACCGAAAAGCTGATACCCCTTTCCTGGCGGGAGAGGGGTATTCTTGTGTTTTTAGGATATTGACAGAAAAACTGAAAACTGATAAAATATATAAGTTCGCATTATTACATTATTGACGGAGGTGAAAAAATGAAATCAAAGCTTCTGCTGAATATTTTCTCAGCAATCCTGACGGTTATTATGACAGTTATGACTGTTTTCTATGTTCTCACTCCCGTCAATGCTTTGTTTTTGTTTCTCACTCCCATATATTATAATGTAATACGTATGATATTTGTTTTCCGTGTGGGCTGGTTGGCGGATATTTTAGCCGAAAAATTCAGATTCTGCCGTAAAATACTTACCAAAAAGGTTTTTAAAATTATTAATATTGTCTCTGTAGCTTTATATGTGATCTTCGCACTCAGTATGATAGAGGGCTGTGTCTCCTTTGATTATTCAGGAGATAACAGTTTGCTTAACAGCTCCCGGGAAATTTCTTCTGAAACCGGTGAGCTTCTGCCTTATTGCAGTTATTTCGATGAAGACGACGGAAAGCATGCCTATTATGATATAAATGCAGCAAGGCTGAGAAAGAGTTCTTTCCTCAGTGTGAGCAACAGAAAGCTGGAGATTAAGGTTGATTCATCATCCTATCAGGCAGATTATTTCAGAAGCAATATTGATATTCTTCGTTTCAAATTCAGATTGGAACAGGACTTTGGCGGAGTGGTTTTCCGCTTTTTCAGAGATAATGAAGCCGACAAGCATTATCTTGTTACGGAGGACGGTGTAAAAAAGGAGTATATGGCCGTCAATAACAGCTATTATGCAGTTTACAGAGGGAAGGATTATCTGTGTTATATCAGACTGCTGAATATCGGTGGAGCAGATATTACTTTTTCCGATTTTATTACCAAGGCTGACGGCCAGCTTAAGCTTATTGACAGCAGGGCAAGAGAAAACACTCTCGTTTCCTGAAAAAATTTTAATGTTTTGCCTTCCTTGCTTTTAGCAGGGGAGGCATTAATCTTTTATTGACGGTTTATTCTTTTCTGAAATATATAGGTATAGGTCTCCATCTCTGCGGTAGGTGATTTTTGCTTTGAAAAAATTAAGGTTCTTTCCGATAGGGCTTCATCGTCACCAAAGCGCGTCCTATGGACGATGAAGCGAGGTGAGGATGGCGTAGCGGTCAAAGTTCATAGGCGCTCAAAGCCGTAATGAACTTTGGGAACCGCAAGAGTTATGGCCTTTACTTTGCCCCGGTCGGCAAAGTAAACAAAGCGCCCTTTTTGCCTCGGA
>CALCHE010000164.1 GCA_937901145.1 uncultured Clostridia bacterium | reverse complement strand
CTACAATGTGCTTAAACTCGAAAAAATCCGTAGTGATACCTATGTTATGAACTTTGAAGAAACAGAGCTTTCCGATCTTTTATTTGACCTTAAATCAGAGTTTTCCGCTCTCTTCTCGGATAAAACTATCACCGTTAAAGGCGGTGGTTCTCTTCGCACAGATAAAGCCTGGCTTCGTGAGGCATTGGGTAATGTTATCAAGAATGCCTGTGAGCATACAAAAGCCGACGGCAAGGTTGATATTATCATCGAACAAGCCGAGAAAAGCGTCAGCGTGATTATTGAAGATAACGGCGGCGGTGTACCCGAAAATGAACTGCCTATGCTTTTCAGAAGATTTCACCGTACAGAAAATGCTTCACCCGATAGCGCAGGCATAGGTCTTTCCATCACCAAAGCAATAGTTGAAAAGCATCACGGCACTATCACAGCCGAGAACAGTGAAAAAGGTCTTCGTGTGGCTATGTGTTTTCCCATAATCGATGCAAATCTTAAGCTATAAATATCAATCGGGTACAGTTTGCCTGTGCCCGATTTTTTATCTTACGAAATCTTAAGGTAAAAGTCACCTAATCGTAAGGTTGACCGTGTATGATAGAGTTACAAAATCAAAAGGAGTGTTATTATGAACATTATAGAATGCAAAAATCTCACCAAAGAATACTTAAGCGGTGAAAACGTTGTCAAAGCCGTTGATGATGTAACTGTCAGCTTTGAGCAGGGAGAATTCTGTGCTATCACGGGTCCGTCGGGTTCGGGTAAGTCAACCTTTCTTCACGTGCTATCTTCCCTCGAAAATCCCACAAGCGGTCACGTTTACTACGGTGGAAAGTCACTTTCATCATATAACGACAATCAGCTTTCTATTCTTCGCCGCCGTCGTTTCGGCTTCGTTTTTCAGGCGTACAACCTTGTTCAGGAGCTGACGGGATACGAGAACATTCTACTCCCAGTTATGCTTGACGGCAAAAAGCCTGACGAGGAGTACCTTAACAAGGTTATTGATATGCTCGGTATCCGTGACCGATTAGAGCATCTTCCCTCTGCACTTTCGGGCGGTCAGCAGCAGAGAATCGCTATCGCAAGAGCACTCGCCAACAGACCTGCCATTCTTTTTGCCGATGAGCCTACGGGTAATCTTGACGGCAAGAGTGGCCGTGAGGTGCTGTCACTGCTCAAATATGTCAGCAAACAGCTTGGCGTTACCCTTATTCTTGTTACTCACGACCTTCATGTGGCGGAGCAGGCAGAGAGAATCCTCACCATTGAGGATGGCAAGATAGTTAAAGACACCAAGCCCGCACCCTCTGTATAACTCAGGGAGGTGAACAGCAATGAAAAGAAAACTCACAATCAACACCCTTGCTATGGGCAACCTGAAGCAAAGACGAAAGCAATATACAATTCTTATTATCGGCATCATACTTGCAATGGTTTTCTCGTCGGGTATCACATTTTTCATTTCTTGTTGGCAAAGCTCAATGGAAGAAAATCAGAAAAGAATTAACGGAACTCAGCACGAGATATATTTGAATGCCGGAGAAGCTGATTTTGAAAACGGTGCTTTGGCTGATTACGTTACACAGTACAGCTTTGCCCACACGATAGGCTTTGCTTATCAATCGGAAGAGAAAAAGAATGTCGGTACTGCCGTTGCGTGGCTTGAGGATAAGGCAGTAGAAATGTACTATCCCTTTCTTTACGAGGGAAGAATGCCCGAAAATGAGGGAGAGGCTATTGTTGAAAGACAGGCTCTTATGACCTTAGGTATTGCCGATAAAAAATTAGGCGATGAAATTACGCTTGCAATGAAAATTCCCGACGGTAAAGGTTTCAGCGAAAAAACGGAAGAGAGAACCTACACTATCGTTGGTATTATGTGTAACAAAAAGGACGCGATTTGTGAATGGGAATCAGGCAAAGCAGAGTATTTCCCTTCAGTTTTTGTCAATAAAGGTGAACAAACAGCTATTGGTGGCAAGGAGCTTCTTATTGCTTTTGTAAATCTTAACTTATACGGTAACGGCGCCACTACGAATGCAGATTGGGAAAGATAC
The DNA here is from genome assembly GCA_937901145.1 of uncultured Clostridia bacterium. GTDB lineage: Bacteria > Bacillota > Clostridia > Oscillospirales > Acutalibacteraceae > UBA6857. Next base: position 11,226 of record CALCHE010000164.1, on the reverse strand, counting down.
TACAGCAGCACAAACGATTATATGAGGATAAACTCGTATTTCCACGATAATTCCGATGACGGAACAAGTGGAACTGATATTTGGTCAACTATGCTTTATAGTATCGCCTTTGCTTTGATGCTTACTCTTGTTTCTTGTCTTACTATAGTTAATTCTTTTTCAAATAATTTAAGAGAAAGAAAAAAGCAGATTGGTCTGCTCCGTGCCGTTGGTGCAACGAAAAGACAGATTATTACTATATATGCCCGTGAAGCATTTATAATAAGTCTTATTTCTGCTCCTATAAGTATTCTTATCTCATATTTTGGCGTAAAATTAGTCACAAAAATGATGGGTGATGACCTTATATTTATACCTAAAGTGTGGATACTTTTTGTCGGAGCATTACTTGGTGTTATTGTTGTTATGTGTGCGGCGCTTATACCTCTTATTTCTGTTTCAAAAAGCTCACCTATGCAGGCTATCCGTAATGTGGAGTATATGAGAAGACTGAGAAAAAAGAAAATACATTCACAGAAAAACTTCAACGTTCCATCGCTTCTTGCAAAGAGAAATATCACCCTATCCCGTTCGAGACAGATAATAGTCAGCGTTCTTCTTGCACTTACCGTTATAGGCTCTTGCTTTAGTTTTTCAGGCCTTAGCCATGAAGCATCTCAAGTAAAAACAAGAAAATATATCTATCATATATCCGACCAGGGTGGCTACGATGAAGCCTTGGCTGATTGCAGACTTGACTTAAGTGGCTTTAGCGATAACGATGTTGCAGAGCTTGTTACATCGGGCTATTTTGACGAGGTTGTTGCGACAAAAAGAACCACAGTGAACATTCTGAAGGACGAATTTGACGACTATGAACTTCTTATGGTTTTAGGCGACACGAGCGGCTACAGCATATATAAAGAGGTTGATAATGGTCTTACAGCAGAAAACTATAAAGAAAAATGTACTGCAAAATTTTCTAAAAGCTATACTCAGGCGAGAGAAAAGTTTAATTACACCTCGCTTCTTCTGCCCTCAACGCTTGTAAGTATGGACGAGGCTTATTTTGAAATTCTTAAAGGTGTAGTAATCGAGGGCGAAATAAATATAGACAAAATTAACTCGGGTGAGGAAATTGTTCTCGTTGCACCGCAGAAAATCGGTGCCGGCTTTAATGAGTTTGATTTAGAGATGGGCTACACGATTTTAGATACCGATTATTTCTCTGACACCGACCCGGCAAGTGAACATATCAATTACTTTGAAACTCAGGAATGTACCTATAAGGTTGGTGATGAGATTTCGTTAAGCACCGTAAACGTTTCAATGAAGGACGAAACAAATTTTGTAAGAACCGACAGAAAGGTAAAAATCGGCGCAATAGTACACAGCAACTTTAAAAATGTTTTTGACTGGGACTTCCCTTATATAACAAATTTAGGTATTCTGACAACGAACTCGGCAAGCACTATTTTTGCTCCAACGTGCGATTATACTGATATTCAGTTTTCCAGCGAAAATATGACCGACGAAATGAACCTGACTGTTGCGCCTTACCTTGAAAGCTTTACTCAATCAATATCAAACGGATATTTTCGTAATTACTATGAATTTGACAGGGACGATCAGCAAACAATGAGAGTTCTTTTCTTCGGATTATATTGTCTTGTGGCCCTTTTTCTTACGATATGCGGTAGTGTTATTAACAACGCTCTTACCGCGAGAATTCGTGAGGGTAAGAAAGAAATCGGCACTCTTCGTGCTGTCGGTGCTGATTTAAAGGTTATTTCCTCCTCATACATCAGGCAGTTGCTATCAATTTTCGGTTGGGGTTACGGAATAGGCTTTGGAATTTATATTGTGGGGTATGTGCTTTATATACTAATCAGAAAATCGATGCAATGGAACAAAGCGTTGTTCGAACTGCACTTGTTAGAAACCTTTATAATGTGCAGTATGCTCTTTATTATATGCGCACTAAATCTTGTAATCAAAATTAAAAGAGAAATGAAGCACAGCATTGTTGAAAACATCAGAGAGCTGTAAGGGAGTGATAATATGAAAAAAACAACAGCTTTAATTCTTTGCTTTCTCTTTCTGTTCTCCTTTACGCTCACCGCTTCGGCAGAGTACGAAAAAGAAACTGTCTATGCTACAGAAAATGTAAACATCAGAACAGAGCCCAACACCGACTGTGACATCATCACTGTACTGCAAAAGGGCAGCAGTATTACCCGTATTGATGAGGCTGACGGTTGGAGCAAGGTGCTCTATGAGGGCGAGGAAAGGTATATCACAAGTGAATATCTTTCCTTGACACCTCCCGAAGAAAAGCCTGTGGAAGAAACCAAAGAAGAGCCAACCACCGAGGATAACTCTACACCGAGGTTTATGGTGACCTCTTATGAACTCAGCGAAAAGAGTCTTTCTCCCGAAAAGTCGGCAGTGCTGAAGGTGACCTTTAAAAATTACAGCACCACCAAGGCTCTCTACAACATCAAATTCAGCCTTGAGGATCCAAGCGGTGATATTCTGACGGTTGGTATGCCCACCAAGTATGTGAAGAGCATTTATGCCGGCAGCAGCTACACTTGGGAAATCGAGCTGAAAGCCATCAACACGGCTTCTATCGGTCAGCATGACCTTCAGGTTACGGCGGAGTACGAGGATAAAAACTTCGGCTCATACTCGTCGAGCGACACGGTGAGAATAGACGTAAAGCAGAGTGTGAAGCTCTCTTACAGCGGTGCCGTTCTTCCGAAAAAGGTAATTCAGGGTGACACACAGACCGTTACTCTTGAACTGATGAACACGGGCAAGAGCCGGATTTATAACTGCACCCTTGATTTTGACATTGAGGGCATGCAGTCGGGCGGCAGTGTGTTTGTGGGTAACATAGAGCCGGCAACTAACGCTCAAGGCTCGGCTAATCTGCGAGTTGACAGCGACATCCTCGGCGAGGTTACGGGTAAAATCACCATCACCTACGAGGACGATTACGGTAAGGAGTACAAGAAAACTGCCGATGTCAGCACCGTTATCGAAGAAAAGGTGGAACAGGTAGCAACCAACGATGAAGACGAAAAAGAGAAGAAGAATCCTCTTTGGTGGCTGTTTATCCTCATAGGTCTCGCCATCGGCGGAGGCATAGGCTTTGGCATTCCTTGGCTTATCAATGATAAAAAGCAGAGGAAAGAGGACGATTTGAGGTTATAACAGAATAAAAGTTAAGTGCAGTAGTTTCGGCTACTGCACCTGTTGTTTATGTGTAGATTATTGAGTCAAGGACTACTTCCTCGGCACAGTGACGGTAGTTGTTCATAAGACCCAACCATTTCATTTGGTCTGTGGTTTTCAGCTTCTCATCCGTACCGTCCGTCGCTGCCATATGTGATACTATGCGATTGAACATTTCTTCCGCCTGGTTATTGATGCTGCAAAGGTAATTGTGTAATGTGCCATTCATAAGATAGGTATAATAGGTTGACTTGCAATGATTTTTGAGGTGGTTGAGGTGAAGTTGTCCCCATTTGCCGATGGGGCGGTTGTCTTTCGGCTCGGGTAGTTTTAAGTCGGGTAAATAATAGTCGCCGTGAAGGGTATAGCTGATACCGTTTTGTTCGTTGGTGATGTGTTTTGGTAAATTCATAGAAAAGTCCTCCTTGTATTTGGTAATACCATTGTACAAGGAGGATTGAGTTTTGTCGAATGTGTGGATTGCAAATCAGTCGAAAAACAAACGTTTTTGTCGAAAAATAGAACGTTTTTGTAAAGTGGATTGTATCAAATGATGAGAAAGTATACAATGACTATGTATAATTATATTCCAATGGTGTTTGAGATTACAAAAAAGTTTTACTTTTTTGAAGACTATGATGCTTTTGGAATACAAGATGACTATGCCAAAAAAATATGCAAAAGGATTGGTGAAACAAAATGAATAGTATTGTGCTTAAGGTAATTTTTGAAGCCGCATTGTTTATTATTGCAATTGTAACTGCTTTTTTTAAACATAAACGTAAAGATAAAACAGATAAGGTTTTGTTTTATGGGGCAATAGCAGTAGCAGCATTGACTTTCATATTATCATTCTTTTTTAACACTATTCCTATACCTCATATTGATAGGCAATCAGACTATTCGGCCATTGTTTTATCTGTAGATGGTGGTGCAAAAATTGAGTATAGAGTTTCTACATATGGTGATGAGTGGATAGAATATACCGAGCCTTTCAAAATAGAAAAAAATGCAGTTGTTTATGCAAGAGCAAAATCTCTTTGGTATAAAAGCGAACAAAACTATAGAGATGTATATGTTTCTGAAAACTCGCTAGTTTATTTTGGTTATGCTGATGAACCAGGTGACACTATAGTGAGTATAAATGCGAAGTATGAATATAAGGATATTGGTGTAAATTCAAATGCCAGCAATCATTATGCAGGATATGAGATTAAAAAAAGTGACATAACGGTAATTGGTACAGACATAAAAGGTAACGAAAAAAATTTGGATAATTTTTCATACTCTCCGAAAGTATTGAAAATAGGTGACAACACTATTAACATTAGGTACACTATCGTAGAGGATGTGTTTGCAGAATCCAATATACATATAACAGCAAATGAACCGGCTTTAATAGAATTGCAAGCACAATATGTAGGTAGCACTGTATATTTGAATTCAGAATTATTTGCTGACGATTTTTTTGTAAAAGCTATATATGAAGATGGGGCGCAAGAAGAAATTAAAGACTTTACTATTTCACCTAATAGGGTTGAAAAAGATAGCACCGTAATTACTATCACAAAAGACGGATTAACTGATGAAGTTGAAATTATGGCTATTGACAAAGAGACAATTATAGCAAATGAGGTTGAATCAAATGATGAAATTAATAACGCAAATGAAATTGACGTAAATGTAAAATACTCTGGTCAAATAGATGAAAGTGATGATGTAGACTATTACAAATTGAGATTAAACGAAAAAGGCAAAATTATTATTAAAATGACCCATCCCAAAATAGATGAAGATGCTGATTTTTGGGAAGTATCTTTTTTAGATCAAAACGAAGAATCTAGAGTTGGCTTTATATCAAATGGTAGGGGTACTGAAGCAAAATCTAGCGCAGCAAGGGTAATGCCTGGTGTATATTATATTAAGGTAACAGACAAGTTGTACCATTCAAACGAAAAATATACTTTAACTGCTGTCTTCGAACCTGAGAATGAATTCTATGAAAACGAACCAAATGATGACTTAACTAATCAAGCAATGGTTATAGGCCTTGATAAATCCTATACAGGAAATTTAACAACTGAAGATGATATAGATTATTATAAATTTAGCATAAACGATAAAAGAAAGGTTTGGATTGATTTTTCCCACAAAAAAACTAGCGGGACGGATCCTCTTTGGAAAGTATCGTTATTTGGTGATTCGGACGGTTCTATATTAGAATTTGAATCTACCGGGGAAAATGCTAAGATCACTTCAAATTGTGTTAGACTGCCTGCTGGGAATTATTATGTTCGAGTGGATAATCGCTACTGGTCAGATTTAGATTACACTTTTGTTATTCACACAAAAAAAGAAAGTAATGAATCAGAAAACGAAGATAATGGTGATTATACTTCAGCAACTACCATACCCTTAAATTCAAAAATATTAGGTAATATTCAATCTGAAAATGATGTGGATTTTTATAAGTTTGAATTAAACACAGATAAAGAAATAAAAGTAACTTTCGAACATACACAAAGCAACAATTCTGATGCCTTTTGGAGATTTGAGCTGTATAGTGCTGAAACAAGTGGTGCAATAAAGAACAAAGAGGATAATGGAACCGTTGAAATAGCTGGAGATTCTCCTGAAAAAATGTCATTTGAATGGGATTCTTTAGCTAAAGGGACGTATTATCTTAAAGTCTTTAAACGAAACTACAACAATGGTGATTATAGTATTACTGTGTCATAGTGTAAAACATAAGATCATAAGACTATAACTTGAGGGGCAGAGTGGTTTTTACATATTGGTGTGGAATAGCTAATGGGAAGTGAGAAATGTGTGTGGTAATGAAAAGATGATTTATTTAAATACACCTATAACAACTAAAGAAAATGATATTATTGGTTTGTCTGTTTGTGCAGATAAATTGAGTGATGCAATAGATGCTGGTGCACAAATGATCGCTATAACTTCTCCTTTTGGCGCGGGTAAGACGAGTGTTATTGACCTTTTAGAAGAAAAACGTGCAAGCCATAAAAAAGAGCACATCTTAAAAATACCTATGTGGTCACAGTTGCATCAGTTAGAAAATCAGACAAATGAATTGCATAAGAATTTTTTGTATCAAATTAGCAGTTTGATAAACCACAAACGAGGCACATACATAAGCAGAAGATTGAGTAATAATTATGGACTTCTAACATTGCACGCAAACAAGCAACGTTCTTGGTTGTTTTTTACCATTGCACTTTTGTTTGGCTGTGCCTCTTGGTGTGTGAATCGTTTTTCTGAAAATGTTGAAAAATTACTTCCAATTTTAAAGGATAAGTCTGAGTATTTAACGATAGCCTTAGCAATCATAGCTATTTATATAGGTATTGTTGTGCTAACAAGAGCTGAAATAATTTTTTCTTCTCAAAAATCAGAAAAAGAGCGTACAATTGAAGAAGATGAAATTATTGACTTATACAGAGCCGAAATACTTAAGCACTCCACTCGTTTTGGTGATTGGATACGAAGAATAACTAAAAAATGTAAATGTAGACCTTTAAGAGAGCACACATACATAATAGTAGTGGAAGATTTAGATCGTACAAATGACGGCAAATCTGTAATTGAGTTTTTGACAGAATTAAGAAAATATTATTTGCCAACAAATTATTCAAAAAACAAAACAGCAAAATTTAAAAATAAAGTTGTATTTATTGTAAACATAAAGTCGGAAACCGTGTTGCTTTCTGAGATAAAATCAAAAGAAAAAGCAGTAAAAGAAGAGCCTAAACATATAAAAAGTCATGAACTTCTTATTGATACGAGCGATAACAGAAACTCTGCAAAAGAAAATGGAGTTGCTTGCGATAATGTTTTTGATGAACATTCAAGTGAGCATCTTTTTGCAAAAATTTTCGATTATGTTCTTAGTTTACAGACAATTAATATTGTAGATTACGAAACTGTTCTAGAGGGTTTGCTTAATGCTAAGAAAGACACCCTTAGTCAACTTGACCTTAAAACTTCAGGAAAACTTATTGAAATTCCGGGAATGCTTTGGATTGTTAGAGGAAAAACATTAGACATTCGTGAAATAAAAAATAGGCTTAATAAAGCTTTTTTGATTTATGAAACATTACATAATAGGTTTCCGACTGAAAAAAAGCAAATATCTTTTGAAAAATGCGCGATGGTTGCTTATCTTACTACTGCTTTTGAACATGAATTTCATTTAACAGATGACGTAGCTTTTCAAAAATTAATTGAATTGCATATTAAACAAGAGTTATGCGAAGAATCATGTAAAAATATTTTACATGCCAAAAATGATGAGTATGTAAAAGCTGTTTTAGAGCTTATAGAATCTAAGTTAATTGATGATTCCTATAGGATGTATTTTTATAATTATCCCAAAGATAGTAAATTATATTCATATAACGAGACCATAGTTCAAAAAGCGATTTTGTATGGTGAGGAATCAGAAGAATTGGAAGGTGCAATTAACAAAGTTATAGAGTCTAATTCTTCTATTATAGTTGATTCTTTTGAAAAAATGAAACAACTCAAGTTAAGATTACCGCCATTAGTTTATTCGCACGAAAATTTATATATTCAAGCTTTAAATTATGCGGAAAATGAAGCAGTTTTGTGGTTAGATAATTTTGATAAAAGTGCATCTGCCATAGATAAGAATATATCTGAAATATTACGGATTCTTAGATATGATTCTTTCAGAAACACATATAGTGATGAACAGGCAAAACGTTTTTGCAATTCTTGGGAAAAAGTATTTTCAGAAGATGGCTTATTGAAATTAAGAGCGTGCTTATGTGAACACTTTTCAAACGAAATAATTTGGTACAAACCTCTCTTTTTTGGAGTTCATAATATAATAAGAATTTCAGAAATGGAGTTCCTAACACTTGCTGATTGTATAAATCTTGTAAATGTTAATAATGATAATTTCGGATTTAATGAAGTTGAATATGTTGTTAATCGTTTTTGTAAAGCAGATAACATCTCTGATACGGATGTTGATAAAGTGAAATCATTTTTATTTAGTGTCAAATCGAAAATCGATTTAACTGAAATAACTAAAATTTATTTAACATTTATGAAAAAAATAAACGCTATTCTTCCAGAATTTGAAGAAACGATTGTAGAACTTCTTAATTTAGAAGCGGATAATGAAGATGAGGCCGAATATTTTATTTCCTCAGATGAGCAAGAAGATATTTTTGCAGAGTACCAAGAATTGATAAATCAAGTTGATTGTCAAAAGTTATCAATGCAAACTTTATCAAATGTTAATGAAATTCAGAAGTTTGATGGTTATGAAAGATATAGTGACGATGTTGCTTCCGTTTTGTATGTTAATAAATTCTATGTAGATTATATATTAATTAGTTTGCTAAAAAACAATCAGTTTGATTTAAATGATGTAAATATTTATTCTACAATAAAAGAATCTGCGGATTGGTTTTATTCAGAAAGTAAGGTTTTCAGAAAACTGCGTATTTATATTATAGGAAATGCAAAAGATATTATTTCTGATTTTGGATTTATGTTCAGTGAAGAGGTTGCCGTAGTTTCGGAACACGAATTCGATTTGATTAAAAATCGAAAAGATATTGATGAGGAAAATATTCTCAAACTAATACCGGTACAATTAGTCACTGCTGTAGAAGCTAAGTTTATATCTAAGTATTTCTGCCGAAAAAACCAAAACAATAACATTGCTTTTGAGTTTCTTAAGTATGTGGCAAGGATGGCGCCTGATGTTTCAAAATTATGTTTTGAATGTTTAGATTTTGTTCGTTCAATTCAATATTTTCGCTTCTCCGCAGATAAGAAGAGTGTTATAAAGAAGATATTTACAAAGATTTTAAACCTTGATAGTTGTGATGGCAAACTTAGTTTTATGAAGCTTACAAATATCCTTGACTCTAATTTTGAACAGTCAATTTCAAATGACTTGATTGATGACAAAAGTCTACAAAAAAACTATGTAGGAATAATTAATAATGGTGCGAGAAATGTAACAAAGATAACTTTAAAAAATCTGTATTCATTTGGAGTGATTTATGGCTTGCATGATACTGTAACCGAACGGTATTATAAAGACAAGAAGTACACCTACTATGTTGTTTCAAAAATTGTATTTCATAAGAAATTCATATTAGATATTGGGGATAGACTTGAAATATTGTGGCCAGTATACATAGAAGTATTAGGCAAAACAAATTTTGCTTCTATACATCATTATATGGTCAATAATCATTCATTTTTATCTATGATTATTAAAAGAAAGGCATATGATGAATTTACAGAAGAAATGATGATGTATTTAACACCATTATACCAAGATTCTGATAGCTTAAAAAAAGCATTAGAATATGGAGTCAAATTTGCTATTAAATTCTTTAGTGCAATAGAAGGCTTTGTTGATTATAATGCAGCTAATACTTTTATTGATATTGTTGAGAAAAACGTTCAAATATTAGCATCTGATGAAGTGTATGAGAATGTGTACGAAAAATTAGTGAATCCTCCTCTTAAATCACGTTATACAAAATTACGAAAAAAGAATGGGTATAAGAAATGAGTTATATTAAAAACAAGGAAATTTTGGCGATTATGTAAACCATTAAATGTCATTGAGCATGCCAATGTTCGCTTTTATTCAACTAATCAAAACAATCAGTTTTAGCGGATTTGATTAGTTGAATAAGTGATTTATAAAATAAAAGGAGATAAAATATGGATAGTATTCCACAAATTGTATATCATTATTGTAGTTTGGATTCATTTTTTGCTATTATAAAAAACAGCACAATAAGACTTACTAATATATCAAAATCTAATGACAGAGAAGAAATACGGTACTGTTTTGATGCCTTTGAAGATACATTAAGAAAGGCCTGTAAGGAATTTGCCCATAAAAACATTGATAATAAGGAAGTTGAAAAGTTTTTCAGCGAGATAGATTATGATAGTTTGGTTTCCCGTGCAGTAGCGAATGAATCTTTAATTTATTATGTAGCTTGTTTTTCTTCTGAATCTGATTTGTTGAGCCAGTGGCGAGGTTATTCTAATGATGGGAAGGGTGTTGCTATAGGCTTTTATTCCCGAAACTTTGTATTGGCGAAAGATTTAAAAAATATAAAATATAATAAAATAATATACGATATGAATTCTGTTAAATTAGAACTTCATGATTATATTATTGAAAAATTAAAAAAAGCTAATTTGAAAGCAAAAAATACCCTATCTATATCTCCGTATATGGATGCAATAAATGACATTATTAGCGGAATGGTTTATAATGCCATTTTTTATAAGAATCCAGCTTTTCAAGAAGAAAATGAATGGAGATTAGTATTCTATCCATTTGGAAACATAAGAAATCTGTTAATAAGTCATAAATCCAAAGATTTATCATCAAATCAATTATTTTATGATAGAATGTATGAGTCTATTGAATATGAAAAAGATTATAATGGTTTAATTAGAGGGAAAATACAGTTTAGATGTACAGATGAAAAAATAATATCGTATGTTGATATGAATTTTGATAGCATAAAAGAATATATGATAGCTGATATTATAATTGGACCCAAATCAAATATAGACGATAAAGATTTAAGATTGTTTTTGATGTCAAATGGTTATGATTTATCTAAAATAAGTATTAGAAAATCCAAAGCAACATATCGTTAAAAGATTAAAATGAAAAAAACTTATAATATTTAATTTTTTGGTAATGCTCAGAATATACTATGAAATATATATCAGTTTTTTGTGTGCAAAATATTTATATAGTTATATACATAAAAACATGCAGGTTTTGAAATTATATATTGCTTTTTTGTGGACAATTTTTGTTTCTTTATTAATGTTTGTATTGAGTATATAAAGGCACCTCACAATTTATATTTAAGATATTGGTGGGGTGCGTTTTTGCGTGTGTTGGGAGAGCGCTTGAATGGCATTCAAGAGGTCAAGAGTTCGATCCTCTCCGTCTCC
>CALCHE010000163.1 GCA_937901145.1 uncultured Clostridia bacterium | reverse complement strand
TAAACAAAGCGCCCTTTTTGCCTCGGAAAATACTTTCCTCGGTGACCGCCTTCGCAAGCTTGGCGGAGATAAGCCACTGTCGTAGTAGTTTAATGTTAATGTTTATGGTAGTCCCGTTCGAAACCACGACTTCGCATAAATAATCTTTCAGTAGCTCTTAACAGCTAATCCTCATAATGGGATTGCCCCTGGCAGGGGCAAAGACAACCGATAAGGCTTTGAAATTAAGGGTAGGTATTTTAACCTTTTATGAAGATATAAAGGTTTTAAGTAGCACCTTAAATGATATACTACAGCAAAAATATAAAATTTTCCTTTTAACTCTTTACTTTTATTTTTCTTGTGGTAAAATAAACAATGTATAACTATCTAATGAAAGGCAGATTTATTATGTCATCAGATACATTCAGTGAAGGCATCGTTCCCGGCGGTCTTCGCGAAAAAAACGAAATAAAGCTTCTGGTCTGCTATTTGCTGAAAACCCTAAAAAAATCTCTGACCAGAACGCAATTAAATGAAATTTTAAGTGAATATTCCGTGGCTAATTATTTCGAGGTAAACGGAGCTGTAAGTGAGCTTATTTCCGGCGGACAGGTCATCAGCGAAATATCCGACGGAGATGAGCTTATTACCCTCACAGCCAAAGCGGAGCTCGATGTAGCGACCATCGAAAGAACTCTGCCCCGCACCGTAAGAGAAAAAAGTGTGGCGGCGGCTATCAAGGTGCTTTCGAGAGAAAGAATCATAAAAGAAAGTAATGTGGAAATTTTACCGCTGGAGCACGGCTTCCATATAAAATTTACCGTAATGGATATGGATACGGAGCTTCTGAAAATCACGGTCTATGTACCTGATGAAAGTCAGATAGAGACGGTAAAAAAGAATTTCTTTAATAATGCCGTTTCTATTTATTCCGATATTATTTCTTCTCTTACCACACGATAAAAGAAAGGATGAATAAAGTAAGATGAAAAAGTTTTTGGCCTTCTTCACGGCGACTCTACTGCTTTTCGGCGGAGCTTTTATGATTTACTGGAATAATGTAAGACAGTCCGAATATATGGTTTTCGTGGAATCCTTCGGTCACGGTGTCGTTACCGTGGACAGTAAAAATACTGTAGGTACCGATGAGAAATACCGCGTAGCCTGTGAGAACGGACAGGTTCTTACTCTGAACATTAATCCGGAAAGAACTGACTCTACCTACTACGATCTTAAAAAGCTGGTAGTAAACGGTGAAAATGTGACCGACCGGGTAAATATGCTTCAGTATAAGGTTACTGCAGAAAAAAAGCTCAATGTTCTGGCTTTTTTCAAAAAGGGTAAAAGACCCGAGGGATATAAGACAGAGGAAGCCACTTCAACTATTGCCAAGCCTGCCATCGACAAATATGCCGACAATAAATACATCGGCTCTTATGCGGCTTATGACATAAAGGATCCCTGTATTTTCTACGACGAAAACAGCGAATATTACTACTGCTTCGGATCCGATAACGTGGTAATCAAATCAAAGGATCTCATAAACTGGACAGCCCGTACCACCTATTTCCCCACTCCCGAGGAGGCAGAAAGCAACACTATAATGAGCTTTTCAGCCTTTAAGAGCGTTAAGACCTGGGCGGATGAACACGGCTACGGTGCTGACGAAGCTTACTCAAACGAAAATCAGGACAGAACACCTCTTTCACCCGAAATCATTTACCGTAAGGGTACCTATTATCTTTACTTCTCACTTTCTAAAACAGCCGATGCGAATGAAAGCGCCATCTTCTGTGTCAAGACAGATGATCTGGCCTCTGCTATCGAAAACAAAGAGTGGAAGGATGCCGGTATCGTAATCAGCACCTGCGGCAGACACGCAGGCTCAGAAATCGTGGAGGACGAGACAGGCGAAAAGAACAAACACTCCTTCAAAGCCTCCTACGACAAGGCTAATGCGGTTAATCCCGCTGTCATCAGTACGGAAAACGGTCTGTTTATGATTTACGGCGGCTCCTACGGCAGAGAGAAGATAAGCGGTGAAATCTATATGGTTGAGCTCAGCACGAAAAACGGTCTTCTCAAAGCTGCAAGTCCTTTAAACAGTCAGGGCGAGGTAGTGTCTACTCTTCACGGCTCTTCACGCTATCAGGCAGGTACGCTCATCGCAAAGCCCGGCAGAATTCCTGCACTTTCAAAGAATGACGGTAGTCTTCTCGCAGGTGCAGACATCGTTTATAATAAGAATACAGGCTACTACTATCTCTTCCTAACCTACGGCGACAGCGAAACCAACTATAATGTCCGTGTGGCAAGAGCAAACACTCCCGAGGGCCCCTACACTGATTTCGCAGGAAACGATATGTCTTCCTTCGGAAAAAGCGGCAGAAATAATCAGTACACGAAGGGTCTGATGCTCGCTGCAGGCTATAATTTCCTTTCGAGCAGTAACGGCGGAGTTTCCTATACCGACATAGGCAGAGCTTCTATCGGTAGTCCCTCCGTCATCAAAGCCTCAGGCGGAAAGTGGTTTATGGGCTCACAGTCTCAGCTTTACTATAAGCTTGATTCTCTTATCACCACAGGTGCAGTACAGGCTATGGAAAAGGGAATGACGGATGTTTATCCCTTCCCGTCTCTCGAGGTAAGAGAGCTTAAATGGACAGTAGACGGCTGGCCGGTGGCTTGTCCCGAAACCTATTCAGGCACTGCCGCATCTACGAAAATCAAACAGTCCTCCCTTTACGGTAACTGGGATACGGTTATCTTCGATCTCTCAGGTGACAGCGAGGATTACAGAGCTGTGGCAAGAAATACCTCACAGACAGTTACTGTTCTGGAAAAGGCGATAATCACAGAAACAGACATCAGAAAGAACAGAAAGCTCACCACTGAAGGTCTTCTGACGGCTGAAAGCGGCTACTATACTCTCGTTATCGACTCGGTTAAATATAATGTTTATCCTCTGGCTGTATGGGACTTTGAACTGGAAGAGGGAACTATCGTACTGACAGGCTACAGTGACGACGGCACAGCTATCTGGGCCAAGAAAAACTTCTCCGATGCTCTCGGCATAAATACCACTACCTTCTATCACGTGCTTTCTATGTGTGATGAAACGGTACAGAATGAATATGCTGAAAAAATGAAGAGCATCAGCGGTAATCCTTCACAGACAGACATTGATGCTATGACAGGTGAGCTTGTGGAGATTGTACTTAACAGTGCGAATAAATAATAGTAAAAGCGGTTACAGATCAGATTCTGTGACCGCTTTTTTTGAATGCAGAATGCAGAGTGCAGAACTCAGAATTGCGGGGGAAAGTTCGGAAAATAATAAGCGATAGTCCGCCTTTTGAACGCTAAGTGCTAAACGATAAACGCTAAACGGCGTGTACGGCTTCGAAAAACAATAAACAATAGTCCGCTGCTTTTACGGATACGATTTCGTAGGGACACGGCTTGTGTCCGCGAATTTACCGCCACCTAACAGTGCAAATCGTAGGGGCGACCATTGGTCGCCTTGCAAGGCTTTTCGTAGCGTTCAGAACAATAGGTGAGGTAGCAAAATTAAAGAATAAAGAAAAAATAATAAATAATAAATAAAAAATATATCTCCGGCGGATAATATCCGCCCCCTACGGATATTTTTGTGTCGGTAAATCCTCGGGACGTAGAGGACACCGTCCCCAACGATTTGCCGTGAGGTTGTGGTCGTTCTGCAGACATGGCACGCCATGTCCCTACAACCTCTCCGTCTGCTCCCGACGGTCGCATCCACCTCTCCTTTCAGGAGAGGCTGTAAAAGTGGCGGACTATCATTTGATATTTCCCGAAGCACTACACGCCCGTTCAGCGTTTTGTACTTAAAGTAGCGGTGTATCGTTTCCTGCTTTTCTAAATTTTATCCGTCCGTTTAGCGTTACAATAGCACCGTCAGGTGCCACATCGCAGAGCCTCCCCTGAAAGAGGGAGGTGGCAGCCGATAGGCTGACGGAGGGGTAATA
>CALCHE010000162.1 GCA_937901145.1 uncultured Clostridia bacterium | reverse complement strand
TATATTTCCGTGACGTTTGTCACAGTTGAAGAGTTTACACATCATACGGCTGCACATCCTTTCCCTTTGTATGTAGCAGCTCTTTTTTTCTCGAGCCAGGTAAGTAAATCCTTTTTATTTACTCTCCATGCACCTTTTTTTCCGTCAGGAAAGAGCTGATAGCCTGGAAAATGACCATCGATTGACTGTTTGCGAAGATAGTCAGCAGTATATCCGAGTAAAAGACCTGCAAGTGTAAGGTCAAGAATGTCGGGAAGCTCGTCTATCTTCGGGATGTTGGTAGTCTTTTTCATTGATTAACCTCCTTGAATGATTTTTTATATACAGTGGTTGGGTGTTTATTTTTTTGTTACTTTTCCCTTCTTTCTGACACTATATTTGTAAGAAAGGGGGTGTAAAAATGAATATGATTCCTGTATCTTCGTCAGATTTAAGTAGCGTTGGATACGAAAACGGCACACTCTACATTTCATTCCATTCCGGTGGACTATATTCTTATTCAGATGTGCCTCAACACGTCTACTCTGCACTACTTAATGCTCCATCAAAGGGCAGATATTTTCATGCTTACATTAGAAACGTTTATGCATGTCGAAGAATTCATTAATCAATAACCTTTAAAATGATTGCCGGGCCGTTTGCTGTAACTGTAATGTCTTCATACGGTTCGGCTATCGTTGTTTCAACGCCTTCTCTTGTTTTAAGTTCTTCAACTAATTCACAAGTAGGAATGTTTTTAAGTTCTTTCACCCTTCTCCCCCCTTTCGCTGGTCTCCTGTGGTTGGGTGTACTTGCCCTCATTTATCTGCTGTGCTATAATGATAAAAAAATTGAAAGGAGCATTTATATGTCCAAAACTGAATTATTATTAACCATTATTCCTATTGTTGTTGCTCTTACCGGTATCGTTTCACCTGTTGTGGTTGCATTTATGAACAATAGGCATCAAATTAAAATGAGAAGACTTGAACTAAACTATGAATTGTCAAAATCTCAAATTGAAGTTTTTTATTCTTGTAAAAAAACTGCTTATGATAATTTACTTCAAGAAATCGGTCAGCAAATGGAAAATAATAGCATTGTAAGTTGGCGAAACTTTAGATCGGCTATAAATTCTGCAATTCTCTATGCAGATGATGAAAGCAAGCAGCTTATTATTGATTTTTTAAATTTCACTGAAAAAATCGGTTATCCAAGTGATGTTAAAGAAACAAAATTGTATTTCGATAAAATGACTACTCTTGCCTCCTGTTTAAATGATGATTTGCGAGATACATATTCCGTAATAAACCGTAGTGGGAATCGCCAAAAATAAAGCCCAGGCGATATATATTCTTCTTACCTGTTTATCATCCTTCCACAGCTCTCTGCTTTTCTTAATGCAGAGAGCTGTTACTGTCCACAATAAGATGATGAAAAAAATATACATAGCATTTCTCCTTTCCTGTGGTTGGGTGTTTTGCATCTACCTTTGTTGCGTTATGCAACTTGACGAATAAAAAAATAAAGTACAACCTCTTCATCGGCAATATTCAACCTATCCTTTAAATATCTTGCTTCTTTCAAGGTCATAGGGGATTTGCCTGAAATTTTCTGACCTAAAGTATATGCGCTTAACCCCATTTCATCTGCTAAAATTCCAATAGTTAAGCCTAATTCTACAATCCTCGCTTTTATCTTTTTTTCATTTGGCACATCTGTTCACCTCTCTTCTGTTGCGTTTTGCAACTTGATATTATCACATTATTTCTTGCTTGTCAATAGCAATTTGCAACTTTTTTGATATTTTTTGCAAAAATAGTTGCAATCTCTGCAATAATATGCTATATTTCATTTGGGTGATAAAAATGACAAACAGTATGATTACTGCTGAAAGACTAAAACAATGCAGATTAAAAGCAAATCAAACATTAGAACAAATAGGTACTTTAGTTGGAGTACATAAAACTACAGTTATGCGTTGGGAAAAAGGAGAAACTGAAAGAATAGGTCTTCCTACCATCCAAATTTTATCAGCTTATTATAATGTAAGTCCAGCATGGCTTATGGGAGCAGATGTCCCAATGGAAGATAATACTTCTATTCTTCCCGACAATATCATTCCCCTGCCAAAAACAAAAATGGTCCCGCTTGTAGGCACGATCGCCTGCGGAACACCTATACTTGCAGAGGAAAATATAGAATCAATGGTATCTATGCCGGAGCATATACACGCTGACTTCGCCCTCAGATGTAAAGGCAACAGTATGGTAGGTGCACGTATCCTGGATAACGATATTGTATATATAAGGAAACAGGAGACGGTTGAAAACGGTGAAATCGCCGCCGTTCTGATAGACAACGAAGCTACTCTCAAACGCTTTTACCGTTACGGAGATACAGTGGTTCTCCGTGCTGAAAATCCGACCTTTAAGGAAATCGAATACAGGAACGAAGAGCTTAACGACCTTAAGATACTCGGTAAGGCAGTATATTTTTTAAGTAAAGTAAATTAATTTGAAAAAATATGTTACTTTTTGCGATTTTTGTAACTATATGAATAAGGGTAGTTGTAACTACTTGAAAATTAACAAAAAGGAGATAAAAAAATGATCGACTTCAAAAACCCCAACCTCTTAAAGCTTAAATCCGCACCTAACGCTTTCGATTCAGAGGTAGCTCCTCTGCTCGTTCCCGGCGAAGAATTAATTTCAACCTACAAAACGGTGCGCGACGGTGTAATTTTCAGTAACAAGAGAATCTTTGTTATCAATGTTCAAGGTATGACCGGCAAAAAGAAAGACATTACATCTCTTCCTTATTCCAAAATACAAGCCTTTTCTACAGAAAGTGCCGGTATGATGGATAACGACTGTGAATTAGAGTTATGGTTCAGCGGTCTCGGTAAAGTAAAGCTTGAATTCACGGACAGAACCAATATTGCTCAAATCTGTAAATTAATCAGCACATATACACTTTAATTGAGGAGGACTCGCTTATGGCGTTCTGTAATAACTGCGGACATAGTAATCCTGATGATGCTAAATTCTGCTCCGGCTGCGGAACTGAACTTATCACCGTTCTAACACATACCAAAGAAAGCACAAAAAACGAAACAGACGATGCCTTTCATTCGTACATACCTAATATAGAACCTGAAACCAAATGCGTACAAAATAAAAGTATGAGAAATATTATATTGCGCGTCATTGAAATCTTAATTGCTACAATAATATTGTTTTGTGGTTCTATGCTTGCTTTTATAGAGGAAAGTATTTTATGCGGCTTTGTAATTATTGCTATAGGTATTTTTATGTATGTTTTAGCTTTAAGAGATGGTCCGCGAAGTAAACATCCTACCAATATAAGTGGCAGAAAAAGATTAACTGTTATTTTACTTTGTATCATTTCTTCTTTTACACTCTTGGCAGTGGATATATCTGATGCAAACGATGAAAATACAACTTCTGTTACATCAACAACCGAAAATAAAACTACTTCACCTGAAGCAGAATCTACCACATCAGTAGCAGATTTTAAAGAAACATGCACAAAGATTGAATATGAAAAACTCGCTCGAAATCCTAATAAATTTAAAGATGAAAATTTATATTTTAAAGGCGAAGTAATTCAATGCGGAAAAAGCTTCGGCACAAAGTATTATGCACGAGTGAATGTTACTCTCAATAGCTATGGTTTATACGAAGATACTATATACGTAACATTTAATATTGATGACGGACAAGATAAAATTCTCGAAGGTGATATTGTTAAATTGTATGGTATCTGTCAAGGAGAAGAATCATATACGTCTATCTTCGGTGAACAAATCACTATTCCGTCTTTAGATGCTCTGTATGTTGAGCTTGTAAAATAAGAAAAAAATAAAGCCCTCATAGGGCGGTGAAAGGATTTTTATGGAAAAGAAAAGAATTATAATGATTAAAAAACTTTTCGATGATGCCGCATATAAAAACGAAGAAGCAGATGTAGAATATTGGCGTGCAAGAGACCTGATGCCTTTATTAGGTTATGAACGCTGGGAAAATTTCGACAAAGCGATTGAAAGAGCTCTCGACTCCTGCAACTCAAGTGATGTTGAGGCTTCCGACCATTTTCGTGAGGTCACGAAAATGGTTCCGCTGGGAAGCGGTGCTCACCGTCCTGTTAAGGATTATATGCTGACACGATATGCCTGTTATCTTATAGCGCAAAACGGAGACCCTAAAAAAGAAGAAATAGCTTTTGCACAGAGTTATTTTGCTTTTCAGACCAGAAAACAGGAGCTTATCGAAGAACGAATATCCTATATAGAGCGAACCGAAGCTCGTGGCCGGTTAAAAGAATCCGAAAAAAGGCTCTCTCAAAACATATATGAACGAGGAGTTGATGATAAAGGCTTTGCCCGAATCCGCTCCAAGGGCGACAGAGCTCTCTTCGGAGGATACACAACACAGGAAATGAAAAAGAAATTAGGGGTAAAGGACAGTCGTCCATTAGCTGATTTTCTTCCCACACTTTCTATCGCTGCTAAAAATCTTGCCACAGAAATAACCAACTATAATGTAGAGGCTAAAGATTTACAAGGAGAACTTCCCATTACTGACGAACATATCCAAAATAATACAACCGTGCGTGATATGCTCAAGCAAAGAGGCATAACACCTGAAGAGTTACCGCCCTCTGAAGACATAAAAAAACTTGAAAGACGAGTTAAAAAGCAAGAGAAGAAAATAGCGGGGCAGTCAGGCAAACTCCCGGAATAAAAAAATAAAGCCCTCTTAGAGAGCTTAAATAAAAAACTCCCCATCGAGGACCAGTCGATGAGGAAATGTAAACCACCAAATTCACCCAACCACAGGGAAACAGGAGGAGTACTATGTCATTTTACCATATACTCCTTCCAAAAGTCAAGAAAGGAGCGGTAAAATGCCGAAACAAACCTTAAAAAAGAGATCTGACGGCAGACTACAGAAGCAGATATATCTGGGTACCGATGAAAACGGAAAGAGGATATATAAAACCCTGTATGCCAGAACACAGAAGGAACTCAATCAAAAATATGAGGAGTTAATGCTTCAGATAAACCGAGGTCTTGACATCTTCGCACAGAAGGACACCTTCGGCACATGGGCAGAGCGCTACATTAAAAGCAAGGAAACCACTATAAGCTACCGAAGTGTCGCCTGCATCCGCAGCTCGGTAAAGCACTTCTCTCCTCTTTATAACCTGCCTCTTTCTAAAATCAAGCCTCAGCACATCGAAGACATTCTTAATAATCTTGCCACCAGAGAGAGCAGACCGCTCTCAAAAAAGTCTCTCACGGACCTTCGTAACATCGCATACGGTATCTTCCGTCTTGCCATAAAGAACCGCATTATCGATTTTAACCCTGCGAGTGTGGTCGACATTCCGAAGGGCAAGACAAAATCAAAACGCACTGCCATAACTGACGAGCAGATACAATGGATAAAGGACACGCCTCATAATGCACAGACCTCGGCTATGATAATGCTTTATGCAGGCCTGCGCCGCGGCGAGCTTATCGCATTAACCTGGAATGACATCGATTTCAGAAACAAGACTATCCTCATAAACAAGTCAGCCGAATTTATTGATAACAAGGCTGTAGTAAAGCCTATGACGAAGACTCAGGCGGGTATGAGGTTAATATCTATTCCCGAGGTACTCGTTTCCTATCTTAAACGCTGCGAGAAAAAGTCTCTTATTGTCTGCACGATTAACGGAGACATTATGACAGAGGGTCAGTTCAGGCGAATGTGGGAAAGCTATATGAGTGTGCTGAACGAAAAATACGGTAACTTCGGCATAGATAAAACAGCTTTTAAAAAGAACGGTGAAATAAAATCCCGCTTCGCTCCCGGAGGCTTACCCACTAAAATCGAAACCTTCACTCCCCATCAACTCCGACACACCTATGCTTCGATGCTTTATAAGGCCGGGATAGACGTTCTCACCGCAAAGGAACAGCTCGGTCACTCAGATATAAAAACTACTCTGAACATTTACACCCATCTCGACTCGAATTATAAAACACGATGTATGGAAAAGCTCGATGAATATATCGAAGCTTCATCATAATTTTTCGACTTGCATTTTGACTAATATTTGACTTGCAGAGTTTAGTCAAAAAACAAGAATATTTAGGTTTATACGGGAATTTTTAACGGCAATTATAAATATAAAAAAGTGCTCTAAACCCTCTAAACATAAGGGATTAGGGCACTTTTCTATGTGGCCCGCACGAAGGGATTCGAACCCCCGTTCTTCAGAATCGGAATCTGCTGCGTTATCCGGCTGCGCCACGTGCGGTTATTAAAAAAGCTGCTGCCCTTATGACAACAGCTCTTTCCTTTTTATTATTCGGCGAGAGCTCTTTCGAGCCAGATTCTGCCGATGTCCATAGCGGCGTAAAGACCTTTCTTTTCAGTCTTCTGTGCGATTCTGTCGTGAGGTCTTACGTCGGGGTCGGTGTTTATAAGCTGAACAGAAACCTTGTCTGCTACTGCTAAGCCGTCAACATCCTTTGTGCTTAAAATCTGGAACATAACTACAAACTTGTCACTCATATTACCGTAATAGAGAGTGTTACCCTTTCTTACGAGGGGTTTGTCTTTATATGTGAGAAATTCGTTTTTCTTTTTAGCTGCCATTTTTTACCTCCTGTAATCAGCCCTTGAGATAATTTTTCAAAAGCTCCTGTAAAAGCTCGTCTCTGTCTATTCTTCTGATAAGACTGCGGGCGTTATTGTGTGTAGTGATATAAGTCGGGTCCTCGGAAAGAATATAGCCGACAAGCTGGTTAATAGGGTTATAGCCTTTTTCCTTAAGGGCAGAATAAACCGTATTCATAACTTCCTTCATTTCTTCAGGAGTACCAACCGTAAGTTTGAATTGTATTGTTTTGTCGCTCATTTCTGAACCCTCCAATCTAAAAATATTATAAAACATTATATAACATTTTTAATAATAAAACAATGGTATTTTCAAATTTTTATAAAGTTTTTTTCGTCAGTTTTCATCCTTTACACCATAAAAACAGCAAAATCACTCTTCTTTCGCCTTAACCTCCGTCTTTTTGAGACAAGACAGACAGGAAAAGTTATCCCTTAGTGCGCCCGTCGGACAGGCTGAGATGCACTCTCTGCATCGTATGCACTCGGTACTGTCGGGAGCCTGTGAAGGATTCACATTCATTTTACAGACCCTTTCGCACTTATTACAGCCGACACATTTTTCTTTATCTATGGTTATTTTAAAAACCGATATCTTATTAAAAAAGGAATAAATTGCTCCGAGAGGGCAGATATATTTACAGAAGGGTCTGTAAATTATCACCGATAAAAATACTGTTACAGCTAAGATTAAAAGCTTCCAGGTGTAAAGAAATCCTACAGTTTCTCTTAAGGCACTGTTAAGAAGAACCAACGGAACTCCCCCTTCCAGTGTTCCCGCAGGACAGATATATTTACAGAACCAGGGGTCGCCGAGTCCTGTCACATCCGCCGCAACCATAGGAAGAAGAATAACAAAAACGAGAAGAATTACATATTTCACCTTTCTTAAAAGCTTATCGCCCTTAAAGGTACGAAGCTTTTTCGGGAAGGGTATTTTATTCAGTAAATCCTGAACAAGGCCGAAAGGACAGAGCCATCCGCAGACATATCTTCCCATAACCGCACCGATAAAAATAAGAAATCCTGAAACATAAAGACTTATCTTGTCTCCGCGTGAAGAAAAGGAGGACTGCAGAGCACCTACGGGACAGGATCCGAGAGCACCGGGACAAGAATAGCAATTGAGTCCCGGAAGACAGATGCTTTTCAGCTTACCCTGATATATTTTTCCTTGCAGAAAGCCTGTCAGATAGCTGTTGGTTATAAACGCCCACACACCCTGAAAAATCAGGCGCAGGTCAGAATTTTTACGGTTTCTTTTCTTATCCAATTCCGATACACTCCAGACAAATTCTTACTGCCTTTTCAAATACCTCTATGTGCTCATCGCCGGCTATGCCGAAAATCATCATAACTGCACCGACTAAGGCAAGAGCAACACCGACAAATGTCTTTTTTTCCTTTTTCATTTTTATCACCGCATATATAATATCATATATTTGTTAAAAATAACACCGTTTCTCAGACAAAAAAATTATTATCGTTTATTTTTCTGTATTGTAATTTTAACCTTGACATAAGGGTCTATAATGACTTTCATAAGATTAAGAAAAGGAAGTGCAAAGCTGTGGCTGAAAAACTGACCGCAGAAAAACTGAAAACCTTAAAGCGCGCTGCTTATGTAGCCTTTCCGCACTCTCTGCCCATACTGGCAGGCTACGGATTTTTAGGTCTTACCTACGGCATCTGTATGAGCGTAAACGGTCTTCACCCTCTTTACACATTTTTTATGTGTCTTTTCCTTTACGGAGGCTCCACACAAATCGTGGGTGTAAGTCTGCTGACGGCAGCCTTCGACCCTGTGAATTCTTTTATTATCACCTTCATCCTCTGCGCAAGACATATTTTTTACGGTATATCTATGCTGGAAAATTACAAAGGTCTGGGGCTAAAAAAAATCTATATGATTTTCGCAATGGTTGATGAAACCTTTTCTATCAATTATTCCGCTCAACCGCCCTCAGACGTTGACAGAGGCTGGTTTATGTTCTTCGTGTCGCTTTTTAATCAGATTTACTGGATTATCGGCTCTACTGCAGGTGCTCTTTTCGGCACGATGATAAAGTTCAGCACCGAGGGTATAGAGTTTGTTATGACCTCGATGTTTGTGGTTATTTTCATCGAGCAGTGGAAAAAGGATAAAAATCATCTGAGTGCCTTTATAGGTCTGGGAGTATCTCTCATCAGTCTGATTATTTTCGGTGCGGATAACTTTATTATCCCCTCAATGATAGGTATTTTCACAGTTCTTACTCTTTCGAAAAAGCATCTGGAAAGAAAGGTTGGTGATGAAGCATGAGCACAAATCAGAAAATCATCACCATAGCCGTTATGGTGCTTGCTACGGTTATAATGCGCTATCTCCCCTTCCTCCTCTTTCCCGATAACAAGCCTACTCCGCCCTTCATTCATTATATGGGCAAGGTTCTGCCCCCTGCCGTATTCAGCTTTCTCGTCGTATATGCACTGAAAAATGTCAGCATCCTCGAGGGAAGCCACGGCATACCTGAGCTTATCGCCATAGTCATCACCGCCGCGGCACATCTGTGGAAAAAGCAGATGCTCATTTCCATCGCCGCAGGAACCGTAAGCTATATGCTGATGGTACAGTTTATTTTTTAAGGTGAGGAAATGAAAAGGCTTATTAAATCTGAAAAGTTTCTCTACATAATAATAGCGATCGCTTTTCTCGGTGCATTTCTCGCGGTTTATCTGAAAACAGAGCAGAAGCTGGACACTATCCGAAAGGCTGAGCCTGTGGTCATTCACGACGTAACCACGAAAAAGGACGAGGAAGAAGAAAGAACTGTTTATGTGACACCTTCAGGTAAAAAGTATCACCTGGACGGCTGCGATTATCTGAGCGAAAAGAAAATGGCTGTATCACTCAAGGATGCATTAAAGGCGAAATATAAAGCCTGTGCATACTGTCAGCCGTGAGAAAAAAGAATAAAAAAACAGGGAATGATTTTAAGCAGTCATTCCCTGTTATTATTTGTTTATCTTGTCCGAAAACGACCCATACTCTCTCAGAGGTGATGTATGTGGTAAATATGCTCATAAGAGGTATCATAATTTATGTGACGGTCATTTTCGCTGTCAGGCTTATGGGAAAAAGACAGATAGGCGAGCTTCAGCCTGCGGAGCTGGTGGTTACCATTCTCCTTTCCCAGGTGGCATCCATGCCCTTCGAAAGTCTGGAGGTGCCTCTTTTAAGCATACTGTCCATCGTCTTTCTGCTCATTTCCCTGGAAATTTTATGCTCGGTTATCGGAATGAAAACTAAAACCTTCCGTAATTTAATTCAGGGTAATCCTATTCTTATAATAAAGGACGGCAAATTAGATCAGAGAGAACTGAAAAATGTCCGCTACAGCGTAGAGGATTTGCTCGAAGCCTTACGTCTTAAGGATATTTTCGACATAAGTCAGGTGCAGTATGCCTACATCGAAACCAACGGCTCAATAAGTGTTCTGCTGAAAAACAAGTTTCGTCCCGTAACCATCGACGACACAGACATCAGGACTGCACCTGCCGAGCTGCCTTGCCTGGTCATAAGCGACGGTAAGATAGTCAGAAGCCAGCTCGACATCTGCGCTATGACGGATAAAAGGCTCTCAGACATAATGAAAAAGGAACAGGTAAGAATCGAAGACATTATGCTTATGACTGCCGAGAGAGGCGGTAAATACCACATCGTCAGAAAGGAAAAAAACAAATGAAAAGAATAATATCTGCCTTCGTGCTTTTACTACTGTGCATAGGCATCTGTGTTTACGGAAGTATAGTCACGGAAAGAAGAACAGAAACACTTATAAGCCTTCTTAACGAAACGGAATACTCGATAAACATCGGAGACAAGGAAAAGTCACTCAGATGTATCGGCAGACTCGAAACGGAATGGAGCAAATCAGAAAAATTTTTCAGCTCAGTTTCGGAAACGGCACTTATAGACGAGCTGGACATTTCTCTGGGCAGTATAGAAAAATACATTCTGTCGGATATGAAAGAGGAAGCAGTGATAATCATAGATGAGTGCAGAACAGGTCTCGGGACTATACTGAGAAGGCAGAAGATTTCTATAGATAATATACTGTAAGCATCCTACACGGTAAAGCGCCGCCCCTTACAAATTTGTCACCGATCTGAGGTTGACCGAGAATGTAAATAATGCTATAATATTTCCATAATTCACTACTGTGAGGACGTTTTATGAAAAAACTGTTTAATCCGAGATTGATGTTCATTATATCTATGGCTGTTTTCGGAACCATAGGTCTTTTCGTCAGAAATATACCTGTTTCTTCGGGAGAATTAGCCCTGTACCGTGCTGTTATGGCGGCAGTTTTACTCGGTCTTTTCCTCCTTGTGACGAAACAGAAAATACCCTTCGGAAAAATAAAGAAGGAGCTTCCTCTGCTTTTAGCTTCGGGTATGGCTATGGGCATTAACTGGATTCTGCTTTTCGAAGCATACAAATACACTACCGTTTCCGTGGCCACCTTAAGCTATTATTTCGCTCCCGTCATCGTTATGGCCGTGTGTCCTTTTCTTTTTAAAGAGAAGCTGACAGGAAAGCAGATTTTATGCTTCGTGATGTCTACGGTGGGACTTGTGCTCATTACAGGCATCGGTACATCGGGAAGCGGTAAGGATTTGTTAGGTATTCTTTTCGGTCTCGGTGCTGCCTGCTTTTACGCGACGGTTATTCTGCTCAATAAGTTTATCAAAAATGTGGAAGGTATACACCGTACCTTTCTGCAGTTTGTTTCAGCCGTTATCGTTCTTCTCCCCTATGTCCTTTTCACGGGAGGCTTTACTCTCGCCTATCTCGACGGCAAGGGATGGATAAACCTTCTTATAATCGGTCTTATACATACAGGTGTCACCTACTGTCTGTACTTCTCCTCACTAAAGGAATTACCGGGACAGAAGGCGGCCATTTTAAGCTATATTGACCCACTTGTCGCTGTACTCATTTCCGTGACTGTGCTCGGTGAGTCCATGACCGCTTCGCAGATAATAGGCGGTGTGCTGATTTTAGGGTTTACGATGCTTAATGAAATCACACCGAAGAAGTCATAATAAAAAAGAAGGGACTGTTGCAGTAAGATGCAGAAGACGTTTTCTTCGTCCCGAAGGCGTATGTTTATACTCCGAGTGGGCGAA
This sequence comes from uncultured Clostridia bacterium, assembly GCA_937901145.1. Classification (GTDB taxonomy): domain Bacteria; phylum Bacillota; class Clostridia; order Oscillospirales; family Acutalibacteraceae; genus UBA6857. Next base: position 103 of record CALCHE010000162.1, on the reverse strand, counting down.
AAAACGGCTAAAAAAGCAAAATATTTTTTGTGACAACAAAAATAATTTTGATTTATAAAAATTAAAACAGATATGTTTCAGTTAAGAGTAACTTTTACATATC
>CALCHE010000161.1 GCA_937901145.1 uncultured Clostridia bacterium | reverse complement strand
GGTGAAGCTACAGCTACAGGTTACACCTTCAAGGGCTTCTGGACAGTTAAACAGCCCACAACAGGTGATGCAGGTATCGGCGCTTCAGAAGCAACATTTGCTACACCTGTAGATCAGACAACATTTGATACATATAAAGCACAGGATGGTGCAGTTGTCGACGGAAGCTATGTAACTCTTGCTGACGGTAAGAAATATTATAACGCAGGCACACAGTGGGATGGTGCTGTTCATAAGGAAGTTCTCGGTGCTAACACCTTCTACGGTTGGTGGATTCCCAAAGATATCACAGTTAAGTTCTATGACATCGACGGTGCATTCCTCGGCACAAAGACAACTAAGTACGGTGCAACACCTGCTGCTGACTGGTATCTCAATCCTAAGGACGGCTACAATGCAGGCGCATACGACTATCAGGGCTTCGCAGGTAAGTGGAGAGACATCACAGGTGTCGAAGTAGTTGAAGGCTCATACACCTTCGGTGCTCTCGAAGAGCTTTCACTTACACCTATCTATACTAAGAAGACATACTCAGACAAATATCAGGTTAACTTCGTTAATCCTGCTGACGGTAACCCCATCTCAGGCAACAGTAAGGAATATGATTACAGATACATCCTTAATGGTACTGACATTCCCACAGTAGCAGTTCCTTCAGTTCTTGTAAATGATGCCGGTTACTCCTATGAGTTCGGTGGTTGGACATCACAGAAGCCTGCAAAGGGCAACTATCACAAGGTTGCTAAGGACGACACATCTATCACTGAAAATACTGACTGGGTAGTAAGAGATGAAATCACATACTATGCTATCTTCAGAAGCACAGTAAAAGAATATCTGGTTAACTTCAACTATACTGACTCCACAGGTACAGCAAAGACGGAAAGCCTCACAGTTCCCTACGGTTCAGCTATCGCAACTCCCAATGTTGTTAACAGAACATACGCTACAGGCGGTTACGGTTACACTCTCGAAGGTTGGGACTATCAGGCTAAGACCGGTGCTACCGTAATGCTCGGTGCAGATGCTACACTTGTATTTAATAAGGATAATGTATTCGTTACAACAAATAACCTCGCTCCTGATGGTACTCCTATCGTGTTCACAGCTAACTACGACGAAGGTAAGCCCACTCCCTACACAGTAACCTTTAAGTTCAAGGATGCAGAGGGTAAGGATAAGGTTATCACTGACGAAGTATACCACGGCTATGCTATCACACAGGATACTGTAGACAGAGTCACAGTTCCTGCTCAGTACGATGACGGCACAGCACTTTACACCTTCTCTAACCTCTGGAAGGTAACAGAAGGTACAGCTGACAAGGCTGAATATACCAAGGATGAATTCACATCCTTCAAGCCCGTTTCTCACGTAACCTTCGAAGCACTTTACGGTGAAGGCGTACCCTTCTACACTGTAACATACATCGACGGTGCTAATAAATACGAAGAAAGAGTTCTCGCCGGCAACAACGTACCCGCATGGTTAGTAGAAGCAGACGGTGTAGAAACAGAGTATACACCTTCTAAGGCAGATACAGAAACAGGTAAATATAATTTCGAAGGTTGGTTCGATGCAGAGCAGACCGATAAGGACTTCGCTCAGACAAACGGCACAGAATACACAACTGCAAGCACCGTAAACGGCGATCTCGTTCTCTATCCTCAGTTCAAGTTCGAGCCCTTCAAGTTCACAATCAAGTTTATGAACTTCGACGGTACAGTTCAGCTTGCAGCAGCAGAGGTAGAAGCAGGTAAGAGCTTCGAAGCTACTTTCGTTGAAGCACAGAGAGCTGCTCAGCTCAGAGACGCTGATGAAACCTATTCTTACGAGTTCATCGGTTGGGACCACAAGGTTCCCGAAAACTACCTTTGCGAAGGCAAGGATATGACATACACTGCTCTTTACAAGCCTAACTATATATACTACGAAGCTAACTGGTATAATGATGCTTCAATGAGCGGTAAGCCTCTCGCTACAACTAAGCACACATATAACAGCTCAGTTTATGCTCCTGCAGTAAAACTCACACTTCCCGAAGCTGAAACAGGTAAGACAACTGTATTCGCAGGCTGGAAATATCTCAAGGACGGTGTAGAAACTGACTACGTAAGAGGTATGAAGATTACAGCCGGTATGAGCTTCTATGCTACATATGCTTCTGTTAACAAGGCTGTAACTCTTACAACTGTTGTTGGCACAGTAGAAACTGAATACAGCGTAGAGTACAGTAAGAAGGCTAACATCGGTAATCCCGCTGACGGTTATGTTGATGCAACAAACCACAAGAAGTTTGTCGGCTGGTATACAGATGCTGCTTATAAAAATGCATTTGATATGGCTAACACAGCACTCACAGCTGACACTACTATTTATGCTAAATTCGAAACAGCTGCTCACAGCAAGACAATGAAAGAGCTCGTATCAGCTCCCACATACTATGCTACCGGTAGCGAAATAATCTGGTGCGCATGTAACAGAGAAGAGACAGATGAAACTGTCGAAATCCCCATGCTCACTGATACTAAGGCTCCCACAGGTACCATCTATCTTGGCGGCCACTCCTGGAGCTCAACAGGTACTCCCGCATACACCACAGATAACGATCCCATCAGCATTTTCGTAAACGCTAACGCTGACATCGTTATCACATCAAATGATACAGGTGACGTTAACACTGCTTACAATCCCTCCGGTATCGGTAAGGGTGTGGCAAAGATCAGAGCATTCGCATTCCCCGCAAATACAGTTCTCACAGCTGATAATTACGGCGCAGCTCAGTCGCTGGCAGTAGACGTTTACACAAACGATACTCAGGATCTTAACAACAACGCTAACTTCTCAATCAAGGTTGGTGACATCTTTGTTGCTGATCTTGCAGCAGATGGCTCAGTTCAGTATGATGAAAATAATAATGTTAAGTATAAGGACCTCGAAGACGGCGAAAGCTACATCATTTACTACTATGTAAACGATAAGGCAGGTAACCAGCTTAACAGACTCGTAAGAACTGCCAAGTTCACATACGATAATACTCCCGCTGATATCACTGTAGCCGGTGACAGCAATGCTGCAACAGCAACTTCAACAGTTACATACTGCGGTAAGGCTGTTATCAAGGGAATCGAAAACGGTTCAACTGTTCTCGTTAACGGTGAAGAAGTAACTCTCACCACATCCGGTGCAGCAGGTACAAGCAACTACACAATCACAGAAGCAGGTAACTATGTAATCACAGTTACTGATAAGGCAGGCAATACTGCAACAAAGAAGATTATCGTTGCTGACGGCCACGATGAAATAGCAACATCAAAGGCTGTTACATGTACAGAGGATGGTTACGATAAGGTAATCTGCGCAGTCTGCGGTAAGGTTCTCAAGAATGAAACCATCAAATCAGAAGGCCATAAGTACAGTGCAGAAGAAAAAGTTGCTCCCACATGTACAGAAGACGGCTACACCATCAAGACCTGCTCAGTCTGCGGTGATGAAGTTAAAACACCCGGCGAAGCAAAGACAGGTCATACCTATAATAAGGATGCAGACGGCAACGTAATTTATGTAACAGTTACTCCCGCTACCTGTAAGGTAAACGGTAAGGCTGAAGCTAAGTGTACTGTCTGCGGTGAAGGCAAGCTCGAAAAGGAACTTGATATTGACAAAGTAAACGGCCATAAGTACGGCGCTACAAAGGTTCTTAAGGCTACATGTACACAGGACGGTGAAGAGTATCAGAACTGTAAGTACTGCTACTCTAAGAAGACAGTAAAGGTTCTCGAAAAGCTCAACCACGTCGGTACAGGCACATACACCAAGGTTACAACTGCTCCCACCTGTTATGCAGAGGGCGTAGAAACCACATACTGTAAGGGCTGTGATGCTGAACTCAGCACAGCACCTGTTGCTAAGGTTGCACATACTCTTGTTCTCGTTAAGTATGAAGGCGAAAATAATGATGATGTAGCAAACTATCCCTATGGTTACATGCAGTACGAATGTAAGGCTACAGGCTGTAAACATACAGAAGGCAAAACAGCTATCACTGTAAAGGCTGAGTATACTGTAACCTTCGTAGGTGCAGGCGCAGAAGGCGCTAACTTAGATATCACCAAAACTGAAGGCGAATCCATCGAAGCTGATGCAGTAGCCGATCAGATAAAGGCAAAAGATAACGAATATGAGTACACATTCAAGGGCTGGAAGGCTGAATCAACAGGTAAGATAGTTAAGCTTCCCGTTAAGGTAACAAAGAACGAAACCTACACAGCTGAATTCACAGCTACTAAGAGAGTTTATACTCATACATTCAAGCTTGATAAGGATGATGAAGCAACATTTGCTGTAATCATCGGTACTTATAATTCAGAAAACAAGAAGCCTTCAGCTATTCCCACCAAGGCAGCAACTTCAACAACAACCTATACATTTGCAGGTTGGAAGTATGAGAACGGCGCTACACCTGAAAACTTCAATATGACAGGTGATGCTACTTTCGTAGCTGATTTCGATGAAACTTCCTTAACATACAATGTAGTTTACCTTAATGAAGGTGAATACTTCGATGATGCTACTGTAAATGGCGGTGCAAGTCATACTGTTATCGGTGGTGTTCCCACTAAGGCTAACGATAAGAATTACCACTACACCTTTGCAGGTTGGTCAGACGGTACAGATACTTATACAGCCGGTGAAATAATCAGCGACATCACAGCAAACATCAGACTTACTGCTACATACACAGCTGATAAGCATACACTTTTAGAAGATACATCGGACGAAAGAGCTAAAGCATCAACATGTACTGAGACCGGTGTTAAGGTTGAAAAGTGTGATTGTGGCTATGAAGTGGTTACAGATCTTCCCTTAGCTGACCATAGCTATGATGTTCTGGAAAACGGTAGCAAGAAGTGTTCAGTCTGCGGTGACACTGTAGCTCCCGAAGCTAAGGAAGTTACTATCACATTCGAAGATGGTAAGGGAACTAAGGATGTTAAGTTAACAGAAGGTAAGGAGTATACTTTCACTGCACGCGATAAGGATGCAGATGCACAGTATACATACACATTCAAAAACTGGACAGACGCAGACGGTAACATAGTTTCTACCGAAGCAAAGCTCACTGTAACAGCTGGTTCTGAAGATGCTACATATACAGCTAACTATACAGAAACTACTCGTCTGTATTCTGTAACCTACTTAGGAGAGGGCAATAAGGTTCTCCAGACAGGTAAGGTAAAATTCGACGAAACAATTCCGGCTTATGACGGAGATGACCTCACAAAGGCTTATGATGAATTTAAGCATTACGAATTTGCCGGTTGGAAAGCAGATTCAGACATAAGCTCCGGTACAGTAAACGGTGACATCGTTTTCAGAGCTGAATTCACAGGCATAGATCACGTATACAGTGAAGCTGAAACAACTGAACCTACATGTACTACTGCAGGTGAGACAAAGAAAATGTGCGAATGCGGTCATAAGCTTACAGTCGGTGATCTTGTTCCCAAATTAGGTCACGACATGGTAGTTAAAACTCGCGTAGAAGCTACAGAAAATGAACCGGGTTCTATCTACAGCGAATGCTCAAGATGTGATGAGAACGAAACAAAGTATCTGTATGCTGCTGTAGTAACCGTTAAGAACGGAGATGAACCCGTAAGCGGTGTAGAAGTTTCTGTTAAGGTTGGCGACGAAACAGTAAAGGTTGTAACCGATGTAAACGGTAAGGCAGTATTCAGCGTAGAAAACGGTACTTATACCGCTACTGCTGAAAACAAGAAAGCAAATGTAACTGTTGCTGATGCAAACGGATACACAGAAATCAACCTCGCAGAAGAAGTAACAGACGATGATACAAATAAGCCCGATGACGATAACGAAGGTTCTCAGACTCCCTCATGCTCATGCGGATGTCACAGACCCGGCTTCTGGGGTATCATATTCAGATTCTTCCATAAGGTTATCTCCTGGTTCACAGGCAGAATCGGATGCTGCTCATGTCCTGACCCCGCTTATAAATAATTAAGCAGACAAAAAACCAATAAGTTTTATGCGGTGGCGTAATGCCACCGCTTTTTTTGCGTGTAAAAACAGAAAAACCTATATATAGTATGGGTAAAACAGCATCATCACCAAGATGCTGTTTTTATGCTCTTTGTATATAAAAAAGCTGGAAAAACAGGCATTTTTTACTATATGTAAAACTGAACAAAATAAAGTTTTCTTATATATGCAAATAGTAGAATTCAAAAAATATTAAAAAATATATTGAAAAAGTTGAGCTTTGATGTTATACTACCTATAGTTATAGGTGTCTCTATGGGCATTTTGCACCCTTTTTTAGGGTGAAAAGCGTCGGTATTATTATAGGGAATCCTATTTGTAATATATTCATTCTTTCATTTTTAAGGAGGAAAAAATTATGAAAGTTGGTAAAAAAGTACTAAGTACCTTGCTCGCTATCATTATGATAGTATCCAGCGTTTCAGTGTGCTTCGGCGTTCTCGGTGCCGATAACTCTATTGAATCGCTTATGAGCCAGATCGAGCTTCATCACTCAAGCTTGATTGACCTCATCGAAGCAGCGGGAAAAGACAATGCAACAGAGGAGGACAAAAAGAAGGCTCTCTCTTCAATTGGCACAAATATGTGGGCAGTTGAACGTGATACCTCTACATCCTCATGGCACTGGGTGACCTATGCTTACGCTCAGGCTGCTGATGCTGTTGCGACAGGCAACGTAGATACCTTTGCTGATATCTACAATGCTATCAAGGGTAAAATACAGACAGAGTTAAACTCTAACTCAACAGGTCGTATGCCCTTTGCACGTTACGATGAAATTCTGAAGGTGTTTGCATTCGGTGAAGATACCACTAAGAATGCAGCTGATACTACATACCTTTCAGGCGGTGAAGTAACTGTAGACATCAAGGCCGGTTTCAACATCCTTCAGTATAAGGACGGCGGTTATACAACCATCCCTGCTTATAACTACGACACAAATACCGTACCGGCAGGTCTCGAGCTTTACAAGGGTTCTCTTAAAGCTACTAAGGAATCAAACGGCACAACCTACGGTATCACAGGCGTTAAGTTCGTATCAGATAACCAGGATCCCGAAGCTATCGCTAAAGCTCTCTTTGATGTTAAGGCTACTATCGCTGAGTTCATCACTCTTGCAGGTGAATGGTTCGCTCTTGATTTCGCAACATTAAGCGCAGAAGAGCTTGCTGCCAAGGTTTTAAGTATAGCTGAAAATCTCCAGTCATTTGAAGATTCTATCATATCTGCAGGTGTTTCCAGTGCGGAAGAAATCTGGGATAACTTCGTTATGCCCGAATTAGCTGATAAAAAGACATGGAAAGAGGTTCAGACCTGGTACACAGGTGAAGTTCTCGGCTATGTTGCACCCGCTTATGCTGATGCATATCAGGCTAAGTTCGAGGAACTCCTTTCCAGAGCTAACGGCGAAACCAAAGGCGAAGATCTTCTTAAGACATATAACGAAATCAATGCTGAAATCGAAAAGCTTAAGAAAGTTGAAGCTTATAACGGTAAAGAAAACGTAAACTATTTCGGTAACATCACAGCCGCTTTCAAAAACAAAGACGGCTATGCAGGTGATGCTTACTATAATAACGTACTTAACCGTATCGCTAAGGTTGGTCACAGGATTGCTGAAGCTTATGCACAGGAAAACTATGTAACTTTCCTCGATCAGTTCAAGGCTATTCTTGACACAGCCAATACAAAGCATACTATCCGAACTCCCGAAGAGGCAGAAGCACTTGGCCACGTATGGGAAAAGTGTGCAGATGCAAACTGCGCTGAATGTACAGCTGAAGAATGCACAATGACAGAGGCTCACTGCGTTCACTACGATTATCTCCAGGCTGAAAAGTTCGTTCTCGAAGCAACTGAGACTATCGCTATCTTCAATACATATGTATTCCCCTACATTACCGATGCTACAGGCACCGTTGTTTGGTCATACCTTAAAGACCTCGATGACAAAGCGCTCGCAAACGGCGATATCCAGGCCGGCGAAGGTATTTCACTTGACGACTCAAGCAACTGGCCCAAGTTCCTTTCTCAGTATAACGTATACTCACTTAACGTTGGTGGTAAAGAGTACATCGACGCTAAGGTAGCTATGGACGCTGTTATTAACGGCGTAAACCAGGCTGTTCTCGGTGGTGCTACATATCCCATCATCCAGAACCTTTATAACGCTATGATCGATGCAGGTTATAAGAAGTGCGCTCAGGTTGCTAATGACCCCGCCACTGCTGACCTGTTTAAGGGCATTTTCGGTGAAGAAGGCATGAAGCCCTATGATGATTTCATCAAGGACCTTAAGAGACGTGCTGTTAACCGTATCTATGACCTTACAAACCGCGTTTACGAGTACTACGAAGAAGGCGGCAAGGCTGTTAACTACTATAACTTCGAAATCATTATCCTCGCTTATAATGCTATCGTTGCTGAAGCTACTCCTGCAGCACTCGGTCAGTTCCTCAGAGCCGAGCCTGTATATGATGCTGAAGCATTCGAAGAAGGCCTTACTGCACATACACTCGATGAAGTTACAAATCTTTACAACTCCATCACAGAAGTACAGGCAGGCCAGCCCGACTCTATCATTAACCAGGCTAATGCATACAAGACAGCTCTTGATGCTCTCAGATCAAAGGGCGGTAACGACGTAAGTATCCGTAAGTGGCTCTTTAATGAAGCAGGTCTCAACAGCCCCGGCGGTGACGGTTCTAACCCCGCAGCAGGCCGTGTATGGAAGAAAGCTCCTGACTCGGCAATGAGCTACGCTAAGATTCAGGCTCTTATTGATAACGTTGGTCTTACAACTCAGGTTGATGCTGAAGCAGCTGTTGATAAGCTCATTACAGAACTTGACTCAATCATTATTTCAGAGGATATGGGTCAGCTTCTCGGTGGTCTTCTCTTCGGTAAGAAGCACAAGACTAAGACAGATGCTAACGGCAAGGTAACATACGGTTATGTTGGTTACACAACACAGTATGACACCAGCGGTGTTATCTTCTACAACGAAAGCAACAACCTCGCTTCAGATACAGCTAAGACTGTAAACGGCACAACATACCAGAAGATCAAGAAGATGGATAATCCTCTTGGTTACTGGGAAAAGGCATATACATTCCAGGGCCAGACAAAGAAAATCGGTCAGGAATGTAAGGACCTCAAGGAATTCCTTGCAGCTATGATCATCAACTACCTTTACAGCGGTGAGCTTGCAACAACTCTGTTCAAGGCTCTCAACGAAATGGTAGGTCCTATGCTTTACGACATGTCAGGTGAAATGAACCTTTACCTTGAAAAGGGTACCAACGGTTGGTTCTTCCCCGCATTCCTTCGTTGTACACTTGCTTGTATGCCCTGGATGTACACTGAAAACTCATCCTACGGTGCAAAAGACCACGACGGTGTTCAGTTCCGTCAGTGGTACGACGGTTCATTCAATGACGACTTTAAGGCTGCTAACGCTCCTAAAGGCGCTCCCGCTAAGGACGGTTGGCCCAACTATTCAAATACATCAGACCCCACAAGAAGTATTCTTTGGGTTGCTGACCAGGCTCCTATCCATAAGCCCGACTCTGACGCTTCTCTTAAGAGAGCTTATTGGCTCGAAGAGACAACTATTGCAAACGTAAGCGAGCATAAGGGTACACATGCCGGTGTTCCTCAGTCTGCATGGGATCAGCTCGACAGTAACGGCACATGGCAGATTACTGACTGGGATACTCTTTACAAAGCACTTGCTTCATCAACTGCAGGTTACCACGCTCTTCTCGGCGGTCTTATCGCAGGTGACCGTTCACAGTGGACTCTTAAAGCAAAGGTTCTCTTCAACCTTTCCGGTTACATTCAGTTCTATGCACCCGACGGTGACGATACTGTTTATGACGCAGTTCTTATTCCTCTTTATGAACTCCTCGGTATTCCCGCATATAAAGAAAACGGTACAGCTGCCGAGCAGCACGGTTACCATCCCGCTTCAACAATCGTAGATGACTGTAAGATGCAGGGTACACTTTCAGAGATGACAGGTTATATCCAGAACTACGGTTATAACGTATTCTATCACCTTCTCGATCCTCTCGTATACTGGCTCGAAAATACCCTTCTTACCAACCCCATCGGTACAATTCTCGACCTTCTTCCCAACCTTTTAGCAGCTATTGAATACAATCAGCTTCGCGAAAAGCTCAGCTACATCAACCTCTTCTACTACTATTCAGTAAGTGTTGTTGTTACAAACGTTTCAGGTCAGGGCCGTATCGACCTTTCCAAGCCCACAATTCTTCCTCTTATCGATAATTTAGGTGTTGACCTTACAAACGGTGTATCCGGTCTTCTGAAGTCCCTGACGAAGATCCAAAAGACGGATCAGGCTCCGCCTGCTCATTGGGACGAAAACCAGCAGGATATCCCCGGTACTCAGAACCTGACAGGCTATCTGACAGTTCTCGATACAGTAGATGAAGACGGCAAGCAGCTCTACGACGGCAGCGGTAAGCCCGTATACTATGATGTCGACGAAAAGGGTATCAGATATACTAACCCCTCTACAGAGGTTCCTCCCGAAGGCAGTAAGAGAGTAACCAGAAGCATCGCTTACAGAGATGCTGACGGTAGCTACTATCTTGCTCCCGGTAAGCTCGCACAGACATTCTTCGGTATGGCAGGCGAAAAGATCTTCGATCTGTTCAAGAAGGAAGGTAATAACTATTCACTTCAGCTTCTCCTTCCCATTAACCGTATGATGTCAATGTGTACTGCAACATATAAGACAGTTACAGGTATCCGTGAGACTCATTACGTTTACCACCTCAACGCAGACCGTTCAGACGTACTTATGGTACTTCTTCGTTGGATTCTCGACGACGGTCTTCTGACCACACTCGCACCTCTCTTCGGTGACGGTGTCGCAAGCATCTTCGGTGCTCTCGACGGTCAGGCTAACAACCTTGTTGGTATTCTTGTTTCACTTCTTAATGAATACAATATCGACCTTTATCCCATCCTTAACACCTACACAGCAGAGGACGCTGCAGGCGCTAAGCTCTCATGGGCTAATAAGGATATGGGTGTAAACGAGTTCGTTCTCGGTAAATATCTCTCTGATTACACAGGTACAGAGGGTATCGGTAAGGTTAATAAGGCTATCAAGAATGTTGACAATCTTATAGCTAAAATCCTTCCCACACTCCTCGGAATTCTTGAGCCCTTGCTCGGTGAAACTCTCGGCAACCTCAACGTTGCAGGTATGGATCTGAGCTTCATCAAGGATATTATCTTCGATCCCGACAATAAGTCACTTTCAGACATCGTGGCTAATGTTGTAACATCAAATCAGCTCGTTCAGACACTTGTTGAGCTTCTCTTCAATCCCACTCAGGTTAAGAATGAAGAGACAGGCGAAATGGAAGAAAAGGCAAGCCTTCTCGGCGGTATCCTTGGTAGCGGCACAGTTGCTAACCTTCTTCCCGCTCTTGCATCCTTCAATATCGATGTAAGACCTCTCGGCTTCTACACTGCTACAAACAGTGGCGCATTCGAGAACACAGCTATCGCTAACTGGCTTGCTGCTGAATGGCAGGCAGCCATCGACGCTGAAACTGATCCCGTTAAGAAGGCTGACCTCCAGGCTGATGCCGGTAACCTTACATGGGCTCAGGTTAAGGCTCCCGCAGCAGGCTATAACTGGTTCGAGGGTGTAGACCTTTCAACAAACGAAAAGAAGGTAGATGCATTCTTTGATCTCATCACAGACCTTCTTTCACCCCTTAACCCCGTACTTGCAATCATTCTTGCAGGCGGTGACCTAACACTCTTTGACAAGCTTACACTCGAAGGTGCTAACGGTTATTCAAACGGTCTCGTAGCTATCATTGAAGCATTCCGCGCAGAAAA
>CALCHE010000160.1 GCA_937901145.1 uncultured Clostridia bacterium | reverse complement strand
AGTAAATGAAAAGGTTGTTCCCGGTGATGCCATTTGTTATTCCGAATACTATTATAATGCTGATATTTCGAATGATATTAAAGGCACGTATTTGTCAGTAAATGCTGAAAATATATCTGAAATAAAACACTATATGGAAAAGTTTGAAGACGAGTATCTTTATAGTGAGGACAAAGGCAACAAAGATTTTTCAGAAAAGCTGAATGAAGGCGATTATTATTTTCTCGATTCGGGATGTTCATCAGAGCTTTCCGATAATCATTTTAAACTCTACTATTATGACATTGAAAGTTATACTTTGTATTATATGTGGAGATGTCAATAAAAAGGAGAATTCTTATGAAATACATAACCCCCTTATTAAACAACGAAAAAATCTCTCAGGTGGCTCTCGGTTTCATGAGAATAGCTGATAAATCCGACAAGGAAATGGATTTCTACCTGGGTAATGCCGTAGAGCTCGGCCTTAATTATTTTGACCACGCCGACATTTACGGCAGAGGAAAATGCGAAGAGGTTTTCGGTGCTGCGCTTAAGAGAAACCCTGCCTTAAAGGATAAAATCTACATCCAGACCAAATGCTCAATAGTTCCCGGTAAAATGTACGATTTCTCTAAGGAACACATCATTTCTTCCGTTGACGGCTCACTGAAAAGATTAGGCCTTGACAGAGTTGACACTCTTCTGCTTCACCGTCCCGATTTACTTATGGAGCCTGAGGAGGTAGCTGAGGCCTTTGACGAACTGGAAAAGTCAGGCAAGGTTAAATATTTCGGTGTTTCTAATCACAGCCCTATGCAGATTGAGCTTCTGAAAAAGAGTGTTAAACAGCCTCTGCTCTTTAATCAGATGCAGCTTTCCGTTACTACTGCCGCTATGGTGGCGAGTGGTGCTAATGTCAATCTTCCGGGTTCTGACGGTGTGAACTATGACGGCTATCTCCGTGATTACTGCCGAATCAATAACATCACCATTCAGCCCTGGTCACCCCTACAGTACGGCTTTATCGAGGGTAGCTTCCTTAAGAATAAAAAGTACAAGGAGCTTCATAAGGTAATGGACGAGGTCGGTGAAAAATACGGTATCACCGACACAGGCGTAGCCATAGCCTGGCTGTTAAGATTGCCCGAAAAAATGCAGCCCATCGTCGGCTCAACTAATCCCGACAGAATCAAGGCAGTGGCCGAGGCTTCTGATATTACCCTTTCGAGAGAAGACTGGTACAAGATATATCTCGCCGCAGGCTACAGACTCCCGTAAAGCTTTTACTGAAATCACCAAGCTTCTCCTGAAAGGAGAGGTGCAAATCTTAAGAAATCCTTAAATTACCCGCATTGCTCTTGCCTTGCGGGTTTTTCTTGTGCTAAACTGAAAGCAGAGGTGATTGTAATGAAAAAAGCAGCTAAAACCGCCGCCATTATTTGCGGTGCGCTTCTTTTAGGTAACGGACTTCTAATGTCTCTTATCGCTAATTTTAATATCGGACTTGTGCCTGTTTACGGTCTCGGAGCCGTGCTGACTTTGTATGGAGTATTTTTCGACAAGATAAAAAAGAGACTTGCTCTTGATATTATCCTTGGTGTCGGTCTGACCGTGCTTATAGCTTTCGGCTCCTTCATCGGTGTTTACGGCGGAAACGACACCGCCGATTATACAGAGCAGACGGTTATTGTCCTCGGTTGTGGCATAAGAGGGGAGAGAGTAAGTGTAGGTCTTGCCAAAAGATTAGACAAAGCATACGAGTACCACACTAAAAATCCCGATGCAGTTATTATAGTTTCAGGCGGTCAGGGACCGCAGGAGGATATTCCCGAAGCACTTGCCATGAAGCGCTATCTTGTCGCCAAGGGTGTGCCTGAGGAGCAGATAATTATGGAGGATAAATCCACCTCGACTATAACGAATTTCAGAAACTCCTATGCCATAATGACGGAAAAGGGGATGTCAACCTCTTCTGTCGTCTTCGTTACTAACGCTTATCACGTTTACCGTTCATCATACTATGCCAAGGATGAAGGCTTCCTCGAAATATCTCATCTCGGAACAGACATAATATGGTACACTGTGCCGATGAATTATATGAGAGAAATGCTCGCAGTGATGAAGATGTGGGTGTTTGATCAGCGGGAACCGGACACTATGGCAGAGAGAATAACGATACCGCAGGATTGAATAGCCTCTCCTGAAAGGTAATTCCCCTGATAGGGAAAATGTCTGCAATGCAGACAAAAGGGTGCCGGTCTCCCGGAGGGAAAGGTGGCAGCTGTCAGGCTGACGGAGAGGTCGTGGGGACACGGCGTACCGTGTCCGTTTTTTTTGCATTACGGCAAACAGTAGGGCGGTGACCCTACCCTGCCGTCATTCTGTCACCACCTTACAATAATACAGCCGCCTGAAAGGGAGAGGGGACCGCTTGCGGTGGAGTGGTTCGTAGAAGTGAACATTGCTCGCCTTCTTTTTTCATCCGCCTAACAGTCAACACGGTAGGGACACGGCGTGCCGTGTCCGATTTTTTACCGTCCACCTCATTGTATTTTGTAGGGGATGGCGTCCTCGACATCCCGTTAAGTTCGCATAGCCTCACACCCCGGAGGCGACCATAGTCAGCTTTTTTTTCACTGCACACGAAAAAACAAAAACACCGCAGAAACAAATCTGCGGTGTAAATTTTTATCTTGTCCCTAATCAGAAAAGGATGATAAGGAACTGTGAAACAAGCACAACTGCGATAAGTGCGA
>CALCHE010000159.1 GCA_937901145.1 uncultured Clostridia bacterium | reverse complement strand
AGGATTACCGTAAACTGTGGCGGGGTAGGGTCACCCCGCCCTACTGTTTGTTTTATCAGCGACACGACAAGTGTCCCTACGAGCAACAGACATAAAAGCCGCAGGAAACAGTTACGAATCCTGCGGTTCAGTGTTATTCAGTTCATATAGGGTTCAGTATCTTCTTTATCAATTAAAGATAGCTCTATTATTACAGGATGCAAATATGTTCCTGTCTTTTCATAGATATATTTGATATTTACCGTTCCGTTTTTGATTAAATTATAATCATCATTATTAAACTTGTTTGATTCCCCATAGGAAAAACCAGTATCAAACTCTATGTCATCGATAGTGATAATTAATTCTAAGCCGTCAGAGCCACCCGTTTTATGAATATAAGACTCAATTTTTTCAGGTTGTCCTTGTACTTCATAATACTCACCTTTTTGCATAATTCTTGAATACTTGAATGGAGCAGAAAAAGTAATACAAGTGCTGGATATCATTATAAATGATATCAGAACAGCCATAATAATCCCCACAATATGTTTAACTTTGTCAGGGACAACTATTCCCTGTTTTTTTAAATATATGATCTCTCGGCTTTGAGTGATAGAAAAGGATAAAAAGAAAAGAGCAATGGGTACTATTATTATAATGTTCCACCACGCTAAATCTTCATTATTGAAACTGTAAAGAGTCACAAATAATGCACCTCCTACTACCTTTCATCATCCATAAGTGCATGGGCGCATCTGATACCGTCTACACCCGCGGAAACGATACCGCCTGCATAGCCTGCGCCCTCTCCGCAAGGATAAAGGCCTCTTATATTTGTCTGATAAATATCATCACGGAGAATACGGACGGGTGATGAGCTTCTCGTTTCGGGTGCGGTGAGAACTGCATCCTTAAGTGCGAAGCCCTGTAATTTTTTATCCATCAGCACTATCGCCTCTGCCATAGTGTCGGTGACCTTTTTAGGAAGCACCTGTCTTATATCCGAGGGGGTTACACCTGTGGGACAGGTGGGATTTACGAAGGAAAGCTTCGTGGATTTTCTGCCCTCGAGGAAGTCACCCACTAACTGACAGGGTGCACTGTAATCTCCTCCGCCGAGAATGAAGGACTTCTGCTCCATCTGTCTCTGAAGCTCGAAACCTGAAAGCACATCCTCTGAGGGAAAATCCTCGGGATAAACATTGACGAGGATAGCTGAGTTGGAGTTTCTTCCGTCTCTTGCCCACTCACTCATACCGTTAACTACCACACCGCCCTTTTCGCTGGTGGCGGCTACGACAGTACCGCCGGGACACATACAGAAGGTGTAGGCTCCCCTTTCGTGCTTGCCGTGACAGGCGAGCTTATAGTCAGCGGCACCCAGGGCCTTATGGCCCGCGAATTCACCGTACTGTGATTTGTCGATAAGCTCTCTCGGATGCTCGATTCTCGCGCCGACAGAGAAGGGCTTCTGTATCATCTGTATACCCTTAGTGTAGAGCATTCTTACGGTGTCTCTTGCCGAATGACCGATAGCCAGAATAACCGCATCAGTTTCAAAGTCGATGGTTTTGCCCTTTTCCTCGTAGGTAATACCCTGAATACAGCCGTTATAGATAATGAGGTCTGTGAGCTTACTTTCGAACTTAACCTCACCGCCGAGAGCAATAATCTCCTCACGCATACTTTTTACCACGCCTGCCAGCTTGTCTGTACCGATGTGAGGCTTACCCGAATAAAGAATTTCTTCGGGTGCACCGTGCTCGTAAAACTCAATGAAAACCTTACGGCAGAGAGGATTTTTTATACCTGTGGTAAGCTTTCCGTCGGAAAATGTTCCCGCACCGCCCTCACCGAACTGTACGTTGGAGGTTTCGTCGAGTATTTTCTGAGTGAAAAAGGTATTGACATCCTTCGTTCTGCTGTCAACATCTCTGCCTCTCTCTAAAACGAGAGGCTTGAGTCCCGCTCTTGCCAGAGTGAGTGCGGCGAAAAGTCCCGCAGGGCCGAGACCGACTACGACAGGTCTCAGATCAGATTTTCTCTTCACCTCAGGCAGAACATATTCGAAGGGTTCAACGAGGGTAAGCTTATTTGAATTGATTTTTTTGAGAATTTTTTCTTCGTCACCGACAACCTCCACATCCACGCTGTAGCAGAAAAAGACATTATCCTTTTTTCTGCTGTCTACACTTTTACGGTAGATTGTCATCGACTTAATCTGCTCGTCCTGTAATTTAAGTATCTTTTTACAGGCTTTGAACAGGTCTTCCTTATTGCTGTCAAGACTCTGCTTTACTTCATTTATTCTTATCATTATCTGTCACCTTTATATTAAACTGTCACCGCAGAGCCTTCCGCTGCTCCACGCCCACATAAGATTATATCCGCCGCAGAAGCCGTCCACATCGAGCATTTCACCGATGCAGTAAAGACCTCTCAGCTTTTTTGACTCCATAGTTCTGCTGTCAAACTGCCGCGTGTCGGCACCGCCTGCAGTAACCTGTGCATCCTCGAAGGAGCGCAGACTTTCCACCTCAAAAGTAAGCTTTTTAGCTGTGGATACTATGCTTTTAATCTGCTTATCGGAAAGAACCGAAGCATTGTCACCTAAAGCCACTCCGCAGATTTTCAGAATAACCGTACCGAGCTTTTTCGGCATAAAGCCTGTCAGCAGATTTTCGCAGGCAAGACTACCCTTTTCTTTTATCCTTAATATGGCATCCTCAAGCTCACCGTAAGAAAAATCAGGCACCGTGTCAAAGGTAATCTTTATATCCTTCGACTTTTCCCGGGTAATGTAAGATGATAACTGCATTATACATATACCCGACAGACCGTAATCGGCAAACTGAACCTCACCCGATTCGACAGCTTTCCGTCTGCCGTCACTGTAAAGAGTGAGAGCACCCTTATGTCGGATTCCCTTTAACTGCTTTACAGCTTTGGTATCCTTAACATTTATCTTCGTTAGTGCAGGCTTAGGAGTTATTACGGCATGACCGAGATTTTTCAGTAAATCATAGGACTGATAACCTTTAACTCCTGCCTTGCCTCCGCAGGCGAAGACAACCTTATCATATTTTTCTCCGCAGACATCAAAGCCGTTACCGCTCTTTTTTACAGCCGTAACTGCCTTCGAGCATATGAACTCCACACCGAGTCTCTCACATTCGAAGCGAAGAACATCGAGAACGCCCGACGCCTGATTGCCGAGGGGATAAAACCTACCCTCGGAGTCACTGCGTGTGTAAAGTCCCATAGAAGCGAAAAATGAAAGATTGCTTTCCACATTATATTTCGTCAGAGCGAAACGTGTAAACTCACCGTCACCGAAATAAGGCAGTTCCCGTTCGTTCATCATATTACATCTGCCGTTACCTGTAACGAGTATTTTTTTACCTACTCTGTCGGCTGACTCATAAACGGTTATGCTGACTTTTTTATTTTCACTTTCAGCCTTCCGTCCACATTCTATGGCACAGACAAGACCTGACGCACCGCCACCGATAATAGCAATTTTCATCCTTTCACCTCCGTAATTTGTTTATAACTTTATCATTCTATCATAATATTACCGATATGACAACCTTTAAAAGTAAAAAAATATCTCCCCGAAATCACTTCGGAGAGATAAGAATTTTTACCATTCAATAACGTCATCGCCGTATTTCTTTTCACCTGAGAGAATTTTAAAGATGTAATCAAAATAGTCGGCAATTTTTCTTAAAAGACTGCTGAACCAGAGCTTGAGACTGGTAAGAATATCGTTACCTACATTGTCTACATTCTCATCACCGAGACCGCCGATAAAAGCAGCAGTTTCGACAGTTATATCACCCTTGAAAATCGCATTGATAACACCTGTGATATTCTTCTTAAGTGTAGCATAACTCTCTGCATTGTAGCCGGCCTGTGAGTATCTGCCGTTCTTTTCCATATATCCGAAAATAACTGAAGCAAGACGGTCAATGGCAGCTGCATTGTTTTTATATCTGTAGTTAACAGCGAAATAAGACATAACAGCCAGAAGCTTCACGGAATCGTCAGTTGCTTTTACGATTCTTTCGGCGGGGAATGTAAAGAAATCATAATCCAGTACACCGTCAAAGACATAAGTAAGGAATCCTTCTACTGTTCTGAGCTCGTCATTAGTGTATCTCTCACGTCCGATTACATTACCCGATGCATCCTTTACAGACTTACCTGTATTGATTTTCAGTCTGAAAAGAGCAGCGGCAACATTATAATATGCGGAGTAGTTAGTGCTCAATTCCACGAGAGTTCTGAAAATATACTCAACAGGACCGTAAGCAATAACAGAACCGAGGATACCTTCGATGAGCATTCTGGAAACAGCCTTAGGCTTAAATGAGTCAGATGTAGTGAGAGAGGAAGGATTAGCGCCCAGAGCCTTGGCAAAGCCGGAATAATCGACAAGCTGATCTGTCCAGTTATCTCTGACTACTTCCCAGATTTTAGATTTTTCTACGATAGTTTTATAGAAATCGTCCTTTGCAGGAATAACGGTGCTGCCGAAAGCCACTGTTACCTCTTCGAATTCGGGATAAACGAGATTTCCGAAGAAATTAATGAGACGAACTGCATTTTCTTCAGTGTAAAGACTTTCACCGCCGAAGAAGTTAAGAGTTATCATCTTAGTATAATAGCTGAGATTGGTATAAGCTGAGCTGAGACTGTCACTGGTAGTTACATGAGTTTTTCCGTCTTCATCGGTGTAGGATATACCGCTTTTACTGCAGTCAATAATATCGCCCATACCGAAAGCATTACAGAGAAAATCATAGGTATAGCCATAGATTTTTTTCTCACCGTTTTCAGCTGCGAACTCTTCTGCGCTGTCGAAACGGTCTGTGACGGGATTTTTAGCAGCATAACCGTCCGCTGCCGAAGCACCGAGAACAGCCACTGATGAAAGCATCATCATAACAGCCATAAAAACACATAATATTTTTTTCATTTCGTTACACTCCTTATCGAGGTATAATTTTACATTTACAGTTTAACATTGTTTTTATTTATTGTCAAATAAAATTCTGTTATGTTAACACTTTTTTAGTATATTTGTCAAAAAAATGCTTATAACAATATGCAAAATGACACTTGAAAACCTCACTTTAATATGCTAAAATTTCCTTATCATAAAATCAGGAGGTACAGTATGTCCACTCAACTCAACAAAAAATACGGTCTGCTTACAGCAATATGCACCGTAGTCGGCACAGTTATCGGCAGCGGCGTATTCTTTAAGGCAGAAAAAATTCTCACCGAAACAGGCGGTAATCTTCCCGTAGGCATCCTCGCCTGGGTTATAGGCGGTCTTATTATGGTTGCCTGTGCCTATGCATTCTCTATCCTCGCTACCAAGCACGAAAAAGTCAGCGGTATCGTTGACTACGCTGAAGCAATGTGCGGTAAAAAGTATGCCTACTTTATGGGTTGGTTCCTCGCTCTTTTCTACTATCCCACCCTTACATCCGTTCTCGCCTGGGTAAGTGCCCGTTATTTATGCGTTTTCATTAATGCATTCTTACCCGAAGAAGCACAGCTGAGCATCGTAGGTCCCCAGTGTATGACCATAGCCGGTGTTCTTCTCATCTGCGTATTCTTTATGAACACTATCGCACCGAAAATCGCAGGTAAGTTCCAGGTTTCAGCTACCTTTATAAAGCTCATTCCCCTTTTCCTTATGGCTATCGTAGGTACAATCAAGGGTCTTACAAACGGTCTTCTCGTTCAGAACTTCACCACCATCGTTAACGAAGACATCTCCACCTCAAGCGGTCTTTTCAAGGCTGTCGTTGCTACTGCATTCGCATATGAAGGCTGGATCTGTGCCACATCAATCAACGCTGAGCTCAAGGATGCAAAGAAAAACCTTCCCAAAGCTCTCGTAGCAGGTACTCTCATCATCGTAGCTGTTTACATCACATATTATATCGGTCTGGCAGGCGGTATCGAAAACGAAGTAATCATGGCCGGCGGTGAAGCAGGTGCCAGAATCGCATTCTCATCTGTATTCGGTAATTTCGCAGGTACAGCTCTCTTCCTGTTCGTTGTTATCTCCTGTCTCGGTACTCTCAACGGTCTTACACTCGGATGCTCCAGAGCATTCCATGCTGTAGCTTCCCGTAACCTCGGCCCCGCACCTCAGATTTTCAAGCAGGTTGACCCCGCAATAAATATGCCCGGAAACTCCTCAATGGTAGGCCTTTTCATCAGTGCTCTCTGGCTCCTCTTCTTCTACGGATCACAGCTTGACACTCCCTGGTTCGGCCCCTTCTCCTTCGACTCATCAGAGCTTCCCATCATCACCACCTATGCTATGTATCTCCCCATCTTCTTTAAGATGCTCACCACAAGCAAGGATCTCGGTGTCGTAAAGGGTAAGATTGCTCCCATTCTCGCTATCTGCGGTTCAATCTTTATGGTTGTCGCTGCGATTTTCGCTCACGGTGTATATCCCTACCAGGCAGCAAAAGCAGACGGCAGATTCAACCTTCCCGTTCTCTTCTACCTTATCACCTATGCTGTTATTATGGTATTCGGTGCAGTATTTATGAAGAGCAAAAAGAGCAAATAAAAAAGTCAAATAAAATGGGGCTGTTGCAATAAGATGCAGAAGGCGTTTTCTTCGCCCCGAAGGCGTACATAGGTACTCCGAGAGGGCGAAAAAATGGCTAAAAAAGCAAAAAATATTCTATACAACTCCGTTATTTTATCCCGTATAAAAAATTAAAACAGGTGTGTTAAAGTCATTTACAACTTAATCACACCTGTTTTTTGTTTTGCTTTTTGGTCTGCGCTTACTGCAGCAGTCCATCTTTTCCTTATGTAGTAAGACCGAAGCTTACGGATAAGGCTTTATCTATTTTATACATATCGCTTTTATTGAGATTTCCCATTTTTTCGCGAAGACGCTTTTTATCCAGTGTTCTTACCTGTTCCAAAAGAACTATAGAATCTTTGGCAAGACCGCAGTTATCGGCATTTACCTGAATGTGAGTGGGAAGATCGGTTTTAAAGCGCTGACTGGTTATAGCCGCAGCGATAACCGTAGGACTGAACTTGTTTCCCACGTCGTTCTGCACTATAAGTACAGGTCTTATCCCACCCTGCTCCGAGCCTACGACAGGGCTTAAATCGGCATAATATATTTCGCCGCGTTTAATATTCATAGTCATCCCTCTTATCTTGATTTTCTTTTCTTCACTGATAGTTTTACCAAGAGGATATGAGTTTAAACGGTTCATAATAATTTTTGAGAAAAAACGCACACCTTTAAAATAAGATGTGCGTTAAAAAACTTTTTCTGTAAACTAAGGTTTTATCTTTCGAAATCTGCGAGAGTGTATTTAAGTTCATTTACTACATCCTCGGGAAGCATACCTGATTTGGAATACTTATCCGCTACGGTGTCACCGGTATAGCCGTGAACATAAACTGCACTGCATACGGCATCAGTAAGTTCAAAGTCCTGTACTGCAAAGCCACCGATAAGACCCGCCAGAACATCTCCGCTTCCACCCTTTGAAAGTCCTGAATTACCCGAAGCATTGATATACACTCTTCCGCTGTCAGGAGCGGCTACGACGGTATTCGAGCCTTTGAGAACCACATATGCATCATTTGCCGAGGCAAAGGCCTTGGCGCAGGTTACTCTGTCAGACTGAATGATTTCCACAGGTGTGCCCACTAATCTTGACATCTCCTTCGGATGAGGAGTAAGCACCACACGACTGGAGGCTGTTCTCAGCATACTGAGATCTTTAGCGATGATGTTTATAGCATCGGCATCTGCGATAACAGGAACTTTGGAATTCTGAAGAATAGCTCTTACCAGCTCCGTGGTATCATCGTTCACACCTATTCCGCAGCCGATAACGATAGCATCGTATTTATCGAGAATAGGAAGAAGTACATCCAGAGCCGCTCTCGAGAAGGTACCCTCCTCATTTTCGGGTAAAGGCATCAGAAGCGACTGAGTGAGCTTATCGGCAATGGGCAGATAAATGCTCTGAGGGAAGGCTGTGGTAACGAGTCCCGCGCCGCTGCGAAGTGCCGCAGAAGCAGACAGAACACAGGCACCGACCATATTGCGGCTGCCGCATATACACAGCACATGGCCGAAGCATCCCTTGTTAGCAGTAACGGCACGCTTAGGAAAGAGATTTCTTACCTCAGTTTTATTATATGTGTAAAGTGAATCTTTGACAAAGGAATAGCTTTCCTCAGGGATACCGATATTGGCGATGATTATATCACCGCAGTTATCACAGGCAGGATGAACGATATGTGCGGGCTTAAGAGCGGAAATGGCCACGGTATAATCAGCCACGAAACAGCCCGGATCATTAAAGCCGCTGTTACAGTAAACACCGCTTGGAATATCGATAGCAAATTTGATACCCTTGGCTCCGTTCATTTCAGCCATAAGTCCTCTCATACTGTCATCAAGAGAGCCGTAAAAGCTGAAGCCGTAAACAGCATCGACGATAACATCAGCATTCTTTATGGTCTGCACAGCCTTGATACGGTCAGCATCATACCATACAGTAGGAATGGAAAGGTCGAGAACGAGCTTATACATATAGGTTGCTTCCTGACTGTTAGGATAACCCGAGGCAAGAATAATACATACGCTGTAGCCGTTTTCAGCCATCTTTCTGGCCACAACGAAGCCGTCGCCTCCGTTATTACCCTTACCGCAGACTACTACCACGTTCCTGCAGGGATTTTTTTCATTTTCGATTATGTTACGGATGTTTCTGGCGCAGGCAGCACCTGCATTTTCCATCATACGCTGATAGGAAAGACCGAACTTAGCGGTATGCTGTTCCACCAGCTTCATTTCTTCGGAATTAAGAAGTCTCATTTATATTCCACCTTAAAATAAATTACCAAGTTATATCATAAATATACATTTCGTTGAGAAGTCTCGCTGAGCCGTTGATCTGAGCTGTAAAAAGCTTGATATCAGCTGTAATGTCGATAACTATATGATGAGTTATTGACTTAACCTGATCTGTTTCGGGATTATAGATACAGATAAACTCACAGTCGCGGTGATAGAGAGCGAAATCATTCAGTGCGATACCGGGAAGAGAGCCGGTGATGCTGTCTATCTCCTTCATAAGGTCAGCTGTAGCGATAGGCTGCATAACGGCACCGTGAGCAGAAACAGGTATGAGAGTATCTGCAGGAGTAGGCTGAGGATTGACCTCCTCTTTGAGAGAGAAGGAAATCTTATATGTACCGTCGCCCATATCCTCACACTTAGCCCAGGAAACTGCGTCATAATCGGTAAGAACACAGCCCTTTTCTGTATTATGGACGGGCATATCCCATACTATATCGGCATAGCCAGCTTCTCTTACGAGCTCTTCGCAGTCCTCTTCGCTTACCATATAATTAGAAGCAATATTAAGAATAACATTTACGCCTGTGCCGAAATTACGGAACTCTTCGGGAAGAGCCTGAAATTCCTTCTTTTTGTAAGCAGGCTTTTTTTCTTTGAAATCATTTACAAGCTGAGTGTATTTATCGATAATTTCTTTAGTTGATTCAGGCATAGTCTTTTCCTGTGATACATGAGCCGTAGATACAGGTGCTGTGACATTCACGGGAGCCGTGGTACCCTCGGTCACTACAGTAGGAAGAGTAGTTGTTACCGCAGGCGCGGTAGCGGGAACAGTGACAGGCGGTGCTGTGACCTGTGCGGTAGGTGCAGCAGTAGTGGTTACATTCTCTGCCTTACGGTCATCGATACCGCTGATGTAAACACACATCGCAATAATAATCAGAATCAGTCCTCCGAGAGTAAAACCGGATATAAGCCTTTCTTTCATATTTAAACATCCCCTTTCTGATTATTATACAATAATGTATGAAAAAATTCAAATGTTTTTTCATAATTACAGAAAGAAAAAGCCATACAGAGTATGACTTTTTCTTTTAATATGCTACTTTTCAATTTTTATGCCCTTGTCCTCTAAAAAAGGAAGAAGCTCTTTTTCATAATCTTCAATATCGGCGAATTCATAAAAGTCGATTTCTTTGCCGTCTGCAACCATAACATAGGACGGAAATTCGAGCACTTCTCCGAAATCATTGGTTCTCTCGGGCAGATAATAAACCCTTTCTATTTCCTCGTAGGTGTAATATTCACCGCGCAGAGAAAGAAACTTGGTATTATCAATAACTCCGTTTTCCGTGAAATTAATGTTCCATTTGCAGAGAAGAACACTCAATACAATACTCACACAGAATATTACATAAGCAAATCCCTTCATAAAGCTGTCAGCGCCCTTGCCGTTCTGCATACTGCTCAGCTTTTCATATTTTTCATAGCCTTTTTTATTAAAGAGCTTATAGAATTTAAACCGTGTGAAATAGCTTACTGCAATAGCGGTAAAAAAGCCTAAGCAAATACAGAACGGCCAGTTATACTCAGGTCCCATAAGGTAAACAGAGCTTTTATTTTCCATAAGAAAAACGAGGAAGAATATCAGCAGATACACGGCAGATGTGAGCGGTGTCAGAATAAACCATGAAGCAAACATCACGAAAAGCTCCTTCATTTCATCCTTTTTGGCAGGAGCACCGTCGCAAATTTCCGATATATCCTGTAAGGTGGTCTGACATTTTTCGTACATACCCGAACGGAGTGTGTCAAGTAATCTTTTTTCATATCCTGTAGGCTTTTTTATTTTACCGAGCCTTTTACAGGCTTTTTCGAAATCACCCTTAAGATAATAATCAAAGGCATCCGTAGTAAAACGTAAAGCGAAAAAGTCATAGAAATAGTAATCTATAAGATTATCGAGATCATCTGTACTGAAGATATATTTCAATTCCTCGTAATAGGTATTAAGCAGGCTTTTTTTATATTCTTCGTCAACAGCTTTCCCGCTTAATTCAGGTAATACTGCAAAAATCACATCCTCTATGGTAGTAAAGGCCGTTTTTATCCCTTTTTCATCGGTGATATTCGGAATGAACATGGGCGAGGTTATATTATAATCCAGATAATCGGTCAGAAGCGGTAAAGGTATTTCACGGCTGTTTCCGTTTTTATCCAGACACACACTGCAGCCTAAAACGCTGTTCACCACACCGAAAGTGCCGTGAGCAGTATAAGTGAATTTAACATAAAATGAATTGTAGTATATCTTCGCAAAGAAGCCTTTCAGGTTCCCGGATGCTTCTGAGCCTTTATGCTCCTTAGACACCTCGCAGAAAACACCTTCACTGTCCTGACAGAACTGCTGTGCAGATTTCTCGAACTGCTCAAATAAACGGTCGTACATTTCCTCTCTTTTCATATTTTCACTCCCCTTTTACAGGAATATAGTATCATATCCCCACCTTAAAAGCAAGAAAAAGCCACACAGGTGTGTGACTTTTCTTATATAATGATAATTATTTCTTAGCTGCCTTTTTGGCATCCTTAGCCTTAACAGCCTTTACTACGATACCCGAGAGAACTGCGAGAGCGAGAACGTTGGGAAGAACCATAAGCTGGTTGAACATATCTGTAAGCTCCCAAACGAGGTCATTTGAAAGACAAGAGCCGAGGAAGGTGAATGCTACTGCGATAACAGCGTAAATCTTTTCTGACTTTTTACCGAAGAGATAAACAACGTTTACCTTACCGAAAAGGTTCCAGCTGATGATGGTGGAGAATGCGAAGAAGAAAAGGCATATAGCAACAAAGATACTGCCTATCTTGTCACCGAAGACACTACCGAATGCGAGCTGTGCAAGGTTAGCCTTGGTTACACCGTCGGGAGCCACACCTGTTTCGAGGATGCCGCCCTTAGTGTAAAGAGAAGAGATAACAACGAGAGCTGTCATAGTGAGAACTACGAAGGTATCGATGAACACACCTGCCATAGCGAGAACACCCTGGTCGTGTGGCTTTTCAACCTTGGCAAGAGCGTGTGCGTGAGGAGTAGAACCCATACCTGCTTCGTTTGAGAAAAGACCTCTTTTGGCACCCTGACTGATAGCCTTTTTAAGTGCTGCACCGACACCGCCACCTAAAAAAGCCTGAGGAGCAAATGCATATTTAAAAATCATACCGAAGGCCTCAGGGAGAACCTTGATATTTGCTACGAGAACGATAAGGCTTCCTGCGATGTAAAGGAAGGCCATAACAGGAACAATCTTTTCTGTTACGGAAGCGATACGGTTAGCACCGCCGATGAAGATAAAGCCTGCGATGAGAGCAACTACGATACCTACTGCCCAGGAAGGAATACCAAAAGCTGTACTGCAGGTTTCACCAATAGAGTTTGACTGTACCATACTACCCATAAAGCCAAGAGCAAGAATACTTGCTACTGCGAAGAAGCCTGCAAGGAATTTACCGAAGCCGCCCTTGAAGGCCTTAGTGATGTAGTAAACAGGGCCGCCGTCTACGGAACCATCATCGTTTACTTTTCTCGTCTCCTGAGCGAGAACTGCTTCAGCGTAAATGGTAGCCATACCGAAGAATGCGATTACCCACATCCAGAAAATAGCACCGGGACCACCGATAAGGATAGCACCGCAGGCACCGACGATATTACCTGTACCTACCTGTGCAGCAATAGCTGTGGCAAGAGCCTGGAAGGAGCTTAAGCCACCATCCTGCTTACCGCCGCGGAGCTTGATACCACCAAAGGCACTCTTCATAGCTTCGCCGAAGCAACGAACCTGAACAAAGCGGGTTTTCACGGTATAGAAAAGACCAATACCGATGAGCAGGACTATAAGAATATAGTCGGAAAGATAGAGATTGATTGTCTGTACAATTTTTAAAATTGCGTCCATTTGTTTTTCCTCCAAACAAAAAAATAATCAGTCACCCTGAAAAGCAACTGAAAAAGAAAAAACATATGTAGAATAGTGGTATTAAATTACTGCTATTCTGCTCTGTCCTTTTGCCTGAGAGATTCAGCGGAATTACCGCCTTGCACCTTGGGCACTCAATTTAATGAGCTTCTCCAGAGCCTCCTCCGCTATCGGTTTCAGATGATTCCGACAGTTTCATAGGGCTTAATGTTTCGTATGATATCACATTAAAGCACTGATGTCAAGGGGGATAAAGCAGAAAAAATTATTTTTTTAGAAAAAAATCACTATTAACATTATTATATCAACGTCACTAAAAGATAAACATACAATTGATTTTTATCCTCTGATTATATTTTATGGCTTATTATTTCCCATCCTACTAATTCGAAATCCCCGTCTGCTCCACTCTCAATCACAGGATGATAAACACAGCCGTCACTGCCCTCACCATATCCGTCATACACAAACAGAGTTACACCGTTATTAAGAACAGTAATATAGAAAGGATTTTTTATTTCTGTTTCTTTATAAATCATTATTCAGATTCTCCTCATTTTTTATTAAAGGTAGCAGAAATCACTCTTATATATAATCCGAAAAAAATTTGAAAGTAACAACGCAAGATTTATTAATCCGACTGTACATAAATTTATTATACTTTTTTACAGTTTATTCGAATCACTTTGACTGTATTGAAGAAATAACGGCACCTTTCGGCACCGTTAATATTTTTTGTGTTTACAGGTCAAAATAGCAACAGTTCAACAAATTGGAATTTATTTGTCTTCCTTTAATGCCTTGGTTGCCATAACAGCTCCAACAATAGCAAGAGCATAGAAAAAGATAATGATATAGCATTCTGTTTTGCCAAAATAAAATACGTTTAGAATTGTTGACCAAGCTCCAGCCTGAACGATAGATACACTTGCAATTAACCAACCGGTTCCGCCAGTAATTCCACAAAGCATTAGTATACAACCAAAAATCAACTTTTTCATACAATCTAACTCCTTATCAAATTCTTATTTGTCGAGTTAATTATATCACACATACTATCAATTTGCAATGCTAACGGTTTCGTCAGTTCGTTTGCCCGAAGGGCAACTTCATTGTGTCGGCACTTCATTTGCCGTAAGGCAACTTCATTCGTTTATGTCCGAAAAATGAAGTACGGCTAAAGACCGTAATGAAGCCATCGTCATAAATGCCGCTGAATGAAGTTATGTCCTGCGGACATAAATGAAAAATCTACTTGTCAAAACAAGTCGATTTTTGTCCCGTGCTACCGCACTATCGCCTCGCTGCGCTCGTTGCCACGTCGGCGAAAACAGTCCACTGGACTGTTTTCTTCCGCAAACGCCGTTTGCTCCCTCCTTGTTCGAATCCCTTCGGTTTATTCTAACGAAAAAATAATAACGGCACCTTTCGGCACCGTTATTATTTTTTGTGTTTACAGCTCAATTTAGCAACAAGTTGATAAATTGGAATTTGGCGATTTATTTATCGAGGATGAACTTCCAGTTCTTTGCAATTTCAGCGGGCATCATTTTTCCAAGAGTATCTCCGTCACGGACAAGCTCTTTATTGCCAAAGTGAAAGAAGAAAAACTCGCCAACACCATCGTTATAACCCAGTTGAAATTCAAGTTCACCTTTAAAATACGGAAACACTGGCTTTAATCTTTCATCAATTGCCCACACAAATGCCGAATCATGGTTGGCAATGCAGTTGATTACCCATTCCTCCTTTTCGGCAAACCACATCCAAAAGGACTTGGCCGCTTCCTCGTTCATAGCTTTTTTTGCGAATAAAGAAAACATAATTTGCCCTCCTAAGTATAGTTATATTTGTTAGTCATTTAGACAAATTCAAGTTTGTCGAGTTGATTATATCACCCTTAATGCAAAATTACAATATAAAACAAAAAAAGAAAAAGGCACCTGAAAGGTACCTTTGGCTGCGGAACTAGGATTCGACTCTTGCCGCGAACTGCGCGGCTTCGGTCATTCGCGGCTCTGACAGTCCACCGGACTGTCATTCACTACCGCTCCTACTTCGAATCCTGTTCAATTCATAACGAAAAAAACAAAAACGGCACCTAAAGGTACCGTTTTATTTTGGCCCGCACGAAGGGATTCGAACCCCCGTTCTTCAGAATCGGAAAAAGAATTAACACACTTGAAATCCTTATAAAATCAAGAGTTTATAATATAGTTGACTTGTATTTGACTATTAAAAAAACTCACCGAAGCGAATCGGTGAGCTTTCTTATCAACATTTACCAAAATGAAACATAATTTGATGTATGTTCTATTTTCTGCGTAACCAGAAGGCTTTTCTTTGCATAGAAGGTACACACTACACGGTATTGATAACCTGAAGGTACTGCAAATGTTTTTCCGACAGTATGAGAAAAGCTGTCACGATACAAATCATCAAGAGTAAGAGCATTTGTCCAGGAAGAACTTGTAGAAGGTCTTTTCTGAAGAACAATCTTTTTAAATCCGCACTTTACAACATCCATATCACAAACCATTTTAGCAACCATATCAATGTAAGTGCTATTGGTACTGTTTTTTGCTATGGCAATATTATAAGAATTGATCAATCCTGTTGCTCTTTCTGAAACATCATTCGGTGAATTTAAACCAAGTATTTCCTGAACCCGTGCATCTGAAAACTCAACATTGAACCATTGAATTTTTTCTCCAGAGACAGCAAATGAATTCATAGGCTGTGCTGAAGTAATGCACAAAACCACAACCAACAATACTTTAAGCAATTTTTTCATAATATTTATAAAGTACCTGCAATTTCAAGGGCTTGTTCGATAGTTACACCATACAACATAATAACATACTCTATCTGGTTAACAGAATATGTTATATATGTTTCGTTACCTTCATTGAAAACTACCACGTTTATTCCGTTAACTGTAATCTCTTTAGCTCCTTCATATTGACGATCAACTAAAGTTTCACCAGCGAAAAAGTCAGGATGCATATTCAGATCCTTTATGGAAACCGCTCCATTCAGATTTTTCTTTTCATCAGCATATTTAAAATCAACTTGTATAGCATCCTCTTCTTTAAAAGTTTCGAAATCAATTATCTCACAATCATCGGCAAATAAAAACTTAGGCAGCACAGTGTCCTTTAAGTCATTCTCAGCTAACAAAGAGTTTAAATCTTCTGTATAATCGGATCCCATATCAAGGTGGAAATACTCCTCATATACCTTAAGCATACTTTCAGGAACATCGATATCAAAGATTTTTGCACCTACAGGAATAGCAATCGTTATAAGCAGTGTAATAATTGCAGCTACTAACATTCCTTTCTTAAATTTTATAGTTTTTACTTTTTTATTTGGTTTTGCAGACGAATCAGATATATTTTCATCTGCCTTTCTCTCTTGGGCTCCCGTTAAAATGTCAAGACACATATCAATGAGCTCAGCATCCATTTCTTCAGGAGATTTTTCAAGCTCTTCATCCATAATGCTTTCTATTTCTTCCTTTGAAAAGCTTAAATCCTTCACTTTTAAAATTTCTTTTAAAGTCGAGCTGTTCATTTTTTACCTCCTTCATAGAGTTAGTTACAGAAACAAAAAAAAGTAACACTTATTTTTAATGATTTTCCAAATATTTTTCCATCAACTTTTTTATCTTCCTTGTCAAACGATAATTTTTCTGTTTTACCGCTGTTTCCGTGGAAGATAACAATTTGGCTATCTCTTTCATTTTCAGATTATCGTCATACACATACTGATAAAACTGTATTTCATCAGGCTTTAATAAAAAGTCGATTTCTTCCGAAAACTCGCTGATAAGTTTATCATTCAGGATAGGTCTGTCCATATCATATCCGACAGGCAAAAGGTATAATTCCGCTTCTTCATCGTAAGAAACTCTTCGTTCCTTCTCTTTATTGATTTCCGTATATTTTTTCTTGATAAGATTTTTAGTTACGGCATAAAGCCATGTAGTAGGATATTCTATTTCTGTCCCTTCAAGAATGGTCGTCCACAGAATCAGCGCTGTCTCAGCGAGAATATCGTCCACTTCATCAGGATGACTGCTCAGTTTATATGTACATAGTTTTCTGAGTCTCGGCTCATTGGCGAGCCATAAGCTCTTACACAACTCGAGTTTTGAATTATCAGATATATCCAATGTACATCCCCCTTCCTAATTAAGGTTTTAAACACTTTCGCAATTATACAATGAAATGTAAGATAATGTCAAATTTTATCGTATAACTTTTACCGAATCAGCATTTCCTCCATCCTATAACCTCTGCTTCGCCTTCCCGGGTTTCTCTTGTCACGCATTTATATAAATTCCCGTCGCTCCCCTCTGCATGTCCGTCAAACACTGTCAGAGTTACGCCGTTATCAAGAACGGTTATATACAGTGGGTATTTTATTTCAGTTTCTTTGTAAATTTTCATTTCAGATCTCCTTGTTTATGATTTTCGAAAGGCGGCGAAATTCCTTCCTACTCATAGTGTATTTTTCATAAAAAAGGTAACACTCTTTTGAAATAATAGCTCTATAATAATAAAAACGAGGGCTTTTACAAGCCCTCAAAATACACTTATTTTTATTCTAACTCAATTTTATACACTTTAAAAAATTATAGGTGTATTCATTTTTCATCAGGAACGGGAGGTTCGCTGTCCTCTGTAGGAACAGTTCCGTCACCACAGTATTTATCAAGATATGTACCATAGTCGCAGACTTCAGTTCCCGTATCACCTTCAGGCACAGCGACAAAATATCCGCTGCCCTGGGTTAATTTATATACTTCACTTTCAATAAGGGCGGTCACTTCATCAGCATCAAACACGATACCTTTAGAGTGCAGGAAATTGATAACGTACTGTTTCTTTTCCTGTCCCTTCTTACTGCCGTAGAGCTGTTCGGCAGCGGCAACGGCCACTCTTACCCACTTTTTAAGATTTTCCCTCTGCTCAGCTGAGAGCTTTTCGGTAAGATATAACTTGACCTTCGGGAGGATGTAAACGGTGATGACGGATGAGATAAGGAGAATAAACGCCTGGATAATAGCTGTTAAATCAATGCTTTTCATAATGATTTTCCTTTCTTTTAATTATTTTTCTTCAAAGCAGGTGTACGCTTCGAGGTCGTAATGTTCTGCGGTGCACTCGTATGTTTTGTCATACTCTGCATCCTCTACCTTGCGAGAGTGCTTACAGGCACTGCAACGGCATTCAGGATAAACGATGCACCAGTCTTCAGCAAGCATATCTGCCTGACTTGCGAGCCAGCCCATCTGAACACCCGAAGTGCCCACGAAAGCGATGGCTTTATTTCCGATAGCTTCGTGCTCGCAGTTAATTTCTTTCTTTTCTGCGTTTACATAACTGATGTTTGAAGCAAGCTCACAGTACTGCTTCTTACCGTTCCAGCCTTTTCTCGCAACCTTCATACCCTTCTTAAGTGCTTCAATAGCAAGACCGAAGGTGAGGTTATCACAACGGCGGTAGGCTTCATCGAACTGCTTTTCGGGTGACCAGGAGATATAGCCGTCGGAATACTCAACGAGATAACCTGCATCGTCGGGATTTTCATTTTCAGGGATTTTCCAACCTCTTAAGGTGTTATACTCCCCTCTTGTCATAGGCTTTGCTTTGATGATTTTTGTACCGATGTACTGTTTCATAATTAATTCCTTCTTTCTTTAATATTTTAATTTTCAGTATCTACCGGCGGTTCTGTCGGCAGATCCATTATTTCTTTGTAAAGTGCTGTTGCTACATCATTACCTTTAAGAGCATGATAAGCCTTATAGAGCCTTACCGTCGATTCTTTTATAGCAATCGGGCAATGCTTTCTTTCTATGTACTTATCGTGGGTCTCAATTATCTTTATTCTGAGCAGACACTGCAGACCATTCTTGATAAGTCTGAGATTTAAGAAGAACGCCGGGATGGCAGTTGCGATTACTCCGAGAATGAACGGTATCGCCCATTTGAGAATCAGCGAAGAGATTTCATTCACACTCATCATTTCACCTTCTTACAGTAATCAAGACATACCCAGCGGTATTTACCGATTCTGCCCCAATCACCCTTGATTTTATCCACGGTGAGCTTCTGACCGAGAAGCACGGTACCAACCTTTTCGGCATCGGCATCTGCGCTTTTTCTTACATTGAGAACTGCCGTATTGACCTTGTAGGTACCTGTGGTGTATGTAGGCATTTTCTTGAAGGAAAGGCCCTTGGTGCTGAGAATGTCAGTGAAGCTCTCATCGATATAGAAAAGCTCCTCAGGTCTGAATGTACCTCCTGTAGTGGTAAGCACATATTTACCCTTGCTGTTTTTCGTCCATCCGTTGCCCGTGAATTTACCCTTACCGGCAGAGATGTGAAGGTGATAAGCAGTAGCACCGTCCTTACCCTCACGGCAGATTCTCTGTTTACGGGTGAATACCTGTCCCGGTTTAAGATTCTTAAGGTCAGCATCATCGGGATGGGTGATGAGAAGTGTGCAGTATCCCTTCGTACCGTCAGCGAAGAGAACCTTCTCGGTACTCTCGAGCCAGATAGTATTAGTACCGCCCGTACCTACGCCGTAAATACGCTTGATTTTCATAACATCACAGGGACAGTAGATGTAGTCTCTGCCTGTGTCGCTGCAGCCTTCGTCGATGGGGAAATCCTTCGGTGTACCCGTAGTGTGGGGCAGATGTGAGGTTTTTCCTGTGTAGCTCTGAGTGATTCTCATAGTCCTGCAGGGATAAATGAGATAGTTTTTCATAAATGTTTCTCCTTTCTGAAAATAAAAAAACTGCCCTTTTCCCTCTACAGGGAAAACAGCAGCCTGATACCTCACAGAAAAACTGTGAGTGAATATTAAATTTTAAGTGACTTGCGGAATCACTATATATAATTTTAGGTGAAAAAACTGCTCTTGTCAAGGCTTTTAAAAAATTTGTTCTTTTTGACGAAAGAGTGTGGATAAAAAGGGGAATATTAGGATGATTTTTCTTCTGCTTTTGTCTCCTTTAAACAAAAAAATACAGCGTTTTTTGTGTCTCTTGACCAAGGAAAAAATCCGCCTTAATTTGACAAAAAAGGAAGAAATCTGTATAATACCTAAGATTTCGTTAATTTCAGACAGGGGAGAACGGCAGTTATGGGCAGATATATGATGCGTTTTATTAACGCTACTGCATTCATAAGAAGAATAAGCATAAAGAAGGTTATCGCCTGGGCGGTTATACTTATCTGTGCTCTTATCGGTTTTCTTATCTATAAATCGGATATCGGTGTTACTTACGTTTTCTGCGACAGTGTTCAGCATAAGGTTATGAGCTTTTCTGAAAAAACACCTGAGGAAATCGTAGCCAAGGCAGGAATCACTCTTGACTCCGAAAACAGCCTGGTTCTCGATTACTATAAGCCTGAAGAGGGCGAAAAAATAATCATCGTAGCTGAGCCTCATAATGTGGTTATCTATGACGAAGGCAAGCAGGTGGCTTCTGTAAATGTGGCAGGCACCGTAAAGTCTGCTCTCGATAAAGCAGGGGTAAAGATTAAAGACGGCGACAAGCTGAATTTCGATCAGGCAGTAGGTATAACCTCCGATATGACCATCGAAATCACCCGCTCCTTTCCTGTTAAAATCAAGGCTGACGGTAAGGTGAAGACTGTGAACATCACAGGCGGTACTGTGGAAAGTGTTCTCAGACAGGCAGGAATAAATCTCGGTCAGTTCGATGAAGTATCCAAAAAAATGACCGGAGAGCTTAAAAAGGCGACTGCTCTTACCGTAAAGAGAATAGAATATAAAACGGAGACCAAAACCGTAAAAACCGCTTTCAGAACCAAGGTAGAATACGACAATTCTATGTATGAGGATCAGAAAAAGGTAAAGAAAAAGGGCGTAAAGGGCAAAAGTCTCAATGAGTATAAGTATACGATAGTTGACGGCAAGATTACCGAAACAGAGGTGCTCAGCAGTAAGGTAGTAAAGGAGCCTGTAACACAGGTACTCATCAGAGGTACTAAGGTGCGCTCCACAGGCTTTACGGGAGCAACAGTAAAATCGGGTAGGGTTATTTCTGAGCTTAAGCCACCTTTCGAAATACCTCTCAATAAAAACGGCAGACCTGTAAATTATAAGAAGGTTATCACAGGTAAGGCTACAGCCTACTGCACAGGTACCACCTGCTCCACAGGTGCACCCGCTATGCCGGGACGTGTGGCTGTAGACCCGAGAGAGATACCCTACGGAACGAAAATGTACATCGTTTCCTCTGACGGAAAGTGGAATTACGGCTACTGCATCGCCAGTGATACAGGCGGATTTATCTATAACAGCAGTACGGTAGTAGACCTTTATATCCGCGGATATAATAACTGCAGAAACTTCGGCAGACGTAATGTGGATATTTACATCCTCGAATGGGGTAACGGTATAAAGAACTGGAAAACACATTAATAATTCACAATGTGTAATGGCAATTAAAGTTTTCTGCGACAGAAAAACGATGTTTTACTTCCCTATAATATTAACGGATATGGTTTTTACTGTATCCGTTTTTCTTTTTATCATAATTACTTGATGTGTAAGGATTAATATGGTATAATACTGCTACCACACAAAATTAAATAACACCATTATGTATGGAGTGAACGCTTTTATTTCGGTAAAAATGTTGACTTCTATTTTGTCATTCCTATGTAATGGTGAAATAATTTTGTGTGGTAGCAAAACGGAGTCAGACATTTTTCGTGTGTGCTTTCTTCGGTTTGCACACACTTTTTTATTTTCAGGAGGAGCAGTAATGTCAAATTTTATTGAAGAATTATATTACGGTAATATTGATATGCAGGAAATGCCGAATTCCTTCACGGTAAAAGCGAGAAATAAACTAAAGGAATTAATAGCAAAAGAAGAAAACATTAAAAGCTTTATGTCAGATGATGTAAAGAAGCTTTTTGATGAATATGCCGATATTTACAGCGATTACTTACATTTAAGTAATATAGAAAAATTCATCTCCGGTTTTCGGGTAGGAGCTAAATTTACATTCGATACTTTTAAAAATGCAGAATAAAAAAACGGATACAGTAAAACCGTATCCGTTAATATCATAATTTTTCAGGAATAATACAGTTCATGTCAATGAAATCTATTCCGCTTTGCGAATCAGTTAATCCCCAATTTTTTCATTACATCCTTATCGGCTGTCTCATACATAAAGGTACACTGACTCCAGATTTCATCTGCCTTCTTTTTCCACTCGGGGAAGCCGTCGGGAGTTTCGGGATAGGTGTCGTAATGCTTGGCTACCTTGTCGCTGTCGAGAAGGCCTTTAAGTATAGCCTTGATAGTGGAGGGTCGTATTTTCTTAGTAGCCACACCTGATGCGATGCCTGAAACGAGCTCTGCGATGTCCTTGGCGCTGAGTGCGAGATCCTCACCCATTCCGCCCAGGATTTTCTGACTGAAGATAATGTCTTTTCTGAAAAGGTATTCTGCTTCGTCGTAGGAGGCCTGAACGATACCTGTGAGAAGGGGACGCATGGAGTCGAAGGCTTTACCCTGAACATCGATGTAGCGCTTATTGATGGACCACATATTTCTCTGGGTAAGCTCTTTTCCTTCATTAAGGAGCTTCGAGATAACATCCACAGCGATTTCTACCTGATAAAGAGAGGATGTACAGCCTTCGCCGCAGTTGGGCTTGGTAAGACAGGCTGTATCACCGAGTGCTATGAAGCCGTCCTCTGTGAAGCAGTAAACACCTCTGTGATAGGGAGTCATACCCTTTTCCACCTTGTCGACAGTATATTCGGGCCAGGGTACATTTTTACGGAAGTCTTTGTAAACCTCTTCTGCATAGTCGTAGGAGTAGTTTCCGCCTACACCGAGGATAGCGCCGTGGTCGTCGCCTGAGGGTGCGGACCAGGTCTTATACTGCAGGAAGGAGCCGTGAAGCTTTGTGGGGTCTACGGATAAATCCTTATACTTCGCATAGTAGAGAACTACGTAGAAAATATCTTTGGGAGTAAGCTTGAAGTTTTCTACGAAGGATGTGTCGGGGAGCTTCGTTCTGGCGGCAGCGGGAATACCTGTACAGTCGGCTACGAGCTTAGAGTAAATTTCCTTTATACCGTCCTTGGTTTCGTATTTTGCACCGATAATTTTGCCCATTTCGTCGTAGATGAAATCCTTAAAGGGAGCGTCATAGATATATTCGGCACCTGCCTTTTCGGCACGGTCGATCATAGTCATTATGTATTCGTGCTTGTGCATACCGACTACTGCCTCGTGAGTTCTTTTCGGGTAGTTACCGTAGGGCGATACCACAGCAGTGGAGGCAAATTCGAAGCCGTAAACCTTTGTGTTTTCCTTGTCGGGGATTTCCAGGTCAAACTTAATCATATCCTCCCTGCCCATATGGAAAATGTCATACTCACGGGAGATGTTTTCCTTTTCCTGCTTTTCGATTACTACTACATTGAAGCCTCTTTTAGCCATCTGATAAGCGAACCATGAGCCTGTGGTGGATGCGCCTGCAATCAAAATATCGCAATTCTTCATATTTTAACACTCCTGAAATAATATTTTATCAATAATAATCATAACATTATTTTAAAGAATTGACAATATTTCAGCAGAAGTTAGCCTTAGTGTTAATGTATAAACTTTTCTTTAAGTTCATAGTACTTTTCCACAAACCAGAACTTTATTTCGTACTTTTCACCGCCTGTTACTATCTGTTCTTCTTTTTCGGAAAGAAGGTCGTCGAGATCGGGACTGTCCTTAGCGGCGGCGGGGAGACACATAGGCGGAAACATAACGCACCACCAGTTTTTACCCTTGCCCTCACCGATGATGACCCTGACAGCATTATAGTAGCCTGCGGGAAGTGTGATGCTTTCGTACTGCCTGGTAGGGAAGTAGGTTCTGCCTAAAACGACATTTACGGGATAATCACAGCCGAGCTTTTTAAGGGTGTTTTCTGCACTTTTCTGCAGCAGGTCAAGAGAAGCACCTATCTTTTCCTCAGCCTGAAGGACAGTTTCACTTCCGTGAAAAAGGCTCTCTCCGTCCCTTAAAATCTCGTCTCTTACGGCATATTTTATGCTCTGATCCGTTACGGTGTCAGAGGCGGCTATAACGTGCAGACGCAGTACCTTTTCACGGATTCCTTCACAGCTGTTTTCGAAGGAAAGAGTGGTTATTACGGTGAAAATCAGGGCTATGAGGGCAGATATTTCTATGGCTTTCAGTTTCATATCGTATTACTCCTTATAATTTTCAGGATGTGAAAATTATTGGAAATGATTACCTGAAATATACGCCTTACCATAAAAAGGTATGTTAATTTATTTTTAGACTTATTGACACAAGGGCATTATAGATAATATGATAATATTTGAAATTTAAGAAAAAAGGAGATATATAATGGATACATTTGACAGAATCTGTGATATAATAAAAGAAAATATGGGCTTTGACGAGGATGTGGTTTTTACCGAGGAAATGACCTTCGGTGAAATGGAGCTGGACAGCCTGGATGTGGTGGACTGTATTATGGAAATCGAGGACACCTTTGAAATAACTATAGAGGATGAAGAGCTTCAGCCCTTAAGGACACTCGGTGAGCTTGTGGAAATCGTCAAGGTGAAAAAAGGAATGTAAAAAATGGAGAATATAAGGTATATAATGTGGGACTGGAACGGCACACTTCTGGATGATCTGCAGATTAATTTCGAAATCGAAAATTCTCTTCTTCGCAGAAGAGGGCTTAAGCAGATGGAGAATATCGAAAAATATCATCAGGTATTTTCCTTCCCCATTATCCGCTTTTATGAAAAAATGGGTTTCGACCTGGAAACCGAAAAATTCGAGGATATAGCCAGAGATTATGTTTACGAATACGAGCAGCGCTTTCACGAGGCCGAGCTTTTCGAGGATGCTGAGCGGGTTATAAGATATTTACGCACGGCAGGTGTGGAGCAGATCATTCTCTCTATGACTGAAAGCAAATGGCTTTTCTCTCAGGTTGCCTTCCACGGTATAGATCATCTCTTTTCCGATATTCTCGGTACAGGTGATATCTATGCCCGAAGCAAGGTGGATATAGCAAAGAAATGGATGGAGGAAAAGGGGGTAACCGGTGATGAGGTGCTTTTCATCGGAGACACAACCCACGATTTCGAAGTAGCTCAGAGCATCGGCTGTGAGTGTATTCTCATTCCGAGAGGTCATAACAGCAGAGAAGCACTTGAAAAAACAGGCGCAAAGGTAATCGACAGCATAAATGAGCTGATAAAAATCATTGTTTAAGGGAAAATTTTTGCTTTTCGTCTTGATTTATTTTTGATTTTGTGGCTTAATATAAGGTGACATAAAATATAAAAGGAGTTACATAAAATGGAACAGGTAAAAAGATTACGCTATTTCGTTGACGGTCAGTGGTTAGAGTCAAAAACCGAAAAATATATGCCCGTCTACAACCCCAGCACAGGTGATGTTATCGCAGAAACACCCTGCTGTACAGCAGAAGAAGTAGAACAGGCTATCGCCGCTGCTAAGGCAGCATTCCCCGCCTGGTCAAATACACCCGTTATGAAAAGAGTACAGGTGCTTTACAAATTCCGTGAGCTTCTTATGGAGCATCTTGATGAGCTTTCAGAGCTCTGCGCTCTCGAGCACGGTAAGGTACTGTCTGAAGCTAAGGGTGACATTCTTAAGGTTAAGGAGCCTGTTGAACTTGCTATCTCTGCTCCTATTTCTCTTTTAGGCGACTCTATGAGAGACACATCAAACGGCTATGACACCACTCTTTACTATGAACCCGTAGGTGTTTTCGCAGGTATCGTTCCCTTTAACTTCCCCGGTATGATTCCCATGGGCTGGATGGTTCCCTGCTGTATCGCATCAGGTAACACCATCGTTCTTAAGCTCGCATCTATGACTCCTATGACAGCTATGAAGCTTAATGAGCTTCTTTGCGAAGCAGGTCTTCCTAAGGGCGTAGTTAACCTTGTAACCTGCTCCAGAGTAGAGGCTGACATTTTCCTTAAGCACCCCGATGTTAAGGGTATCACCTTCGTTGGTTCTACCAAGGTAGGTCTTCACGTTTATAAAGAAGCTGCCGCTACAGGCAAAAGAGTACAGGCTCTCTGCGAAGCAAAGAACCACGCTCTCGTTTTAGATGATGCTGCTCTCGAAAGAAGCGCCAGAGGTATCATCAACTCAGCCTTCGGCTGCGCAGGTGAAAGATGTATGGCTCTTCCCGTAGTAGTAGCTCAGGAAGGCATCGCTGATAAATTAGTTGCTCTTCTCAAACAGTACGCTGAAGAGCTTAAGCTCGGCCCTGCATATCTTCCCGAATCAACTCTCGGTCCCGTAGTTACAGCAGAGCACAAAGCATCTGTTATTAACTGGATTAACAAGGGTATCGAGGAGGGTGCTACACTCGTTCTCGACGGTAGAAATGCTGTAGTTCCCGGCTGTGAAAAGGGCTTCTATGTAGGTCCCACTATCTTCGATAACGTTACAGAAGAAATGACAGTAGGTACACAGGAAATCTTCGGACCTGTTCTCTGCATAAAGAGAGTAAAGACCTTCGAGGAAGGCCTTGCACTTATGAACCGCAATCCCTTTGCTAACGGCTCAGTTATCTTCACACAGAGCGGTTATTATGCCAGAGAGTTCGCTAAGAGAACAGACGGCGGTATGGTCGGCGTTAACGTAGGTATTCCCGTACCCGTAGGCGTATTCCCCTTCACAGGTCACAAGCTCT
The DNA here is from genome assembly GCA_937901145.1 of uncultured Clostridia bacterium. Classification (GTDB taxonomy): domain Bacteria; phylum Bacillota; class Clostridia; order Oscillospirales; family Acutalibacteraceae; genus UBA6857. Next base: position 6,987 of record CALCHE010000159.1, on the reverse strand, counting down.
CCTTCTTCGGTAACCTTCACTGCTTAGGTAAGGATGCATTCCGCTTCTTCACTGAAACCAAGGCTGTAACTACACGCTGGTTCGACGAGGAAGAAATGAAGGCTACTACTGTAGATACCTGGGACGGCTCAGTAGGCGGCGGCATCTGATTAAATGCAGAATTGCGGGATAGGCTTATGCTAAAGGTAAAAGTAAAAGATATTCCGCTAAGATAAAATGAAAACGGACAGACTGAAGATTCTGTCCGTTTCTGTTATATGTAAGGCAGAAAAAAGCCTCCCTTTAAAGGGAGGCGATTTGCTTTATTTTCTGAACACAGCGGAAAGTCTCTTCATGGGCTTCTTTCTTCTGTGCTTTTTCTTTACTTCGATGGGAGTATTGATGAGCATATTGGTAAGCACGGTCCAGAGGATAACGAGGATGTACATACCGAATACAGCATAAAAGCCTGCAGAGAGAGTAGCTGAGGTGATGGATACTGCTGCAGTGAGAAGCTGTACCCAGGTGCTGTCGGAGAACATTTTTACCAGGTCAGCGAGAGGGATTTCACCACCGATAATTTTGTCAAAAGCAAGTCTGGAAATGATGATGCAGATGAAGCAGAGAACGAGACCGCCCACTGACATAAGCATTACAGTCTTTCTTTTACCTGTAGCTGCTGCTACCACGCCGAGAGCGAGGAAGAGAAGAAGGGTAAGAACAAAGAAAATAATGAAGGTGATGAGGTGGGGAAGGATGGGCTCGATGATGGTAAGGAAGCTGGCGCTTTCCTTAGCTGCATCGGTGGCTGCGCCTGAAAGGTCAGTAGTAAGCAGAAGCTTGATAAGCTCGAAAGCAGAGAATTCATACTTTGTAGCTACGCCGAACTGAGAGGCGAGGTTTACGATAGCTCCGATTTCCTCTGTGATACCGCCGATAGCGAAGTAGAAGAGCTTAAGAAGGAAGCCCATTACCACTGCGCCTACTGCTAAAATCGGAGTGATTATACGGTAAGCAATTTTCATTTTTTATATCTCCTTTTATTTCCAAGATGATTTGAGATCAACTGTTCTGTTAAAGACTAACTTATCATCTGTGCTTGTGATGTCCACACAGAAGTAGCCCTGACGCATAAACTGGAAGGTGTCACCGGGCTTGAAATCTTTGATTTCGCCTTCTAATTTACAGCCCTCGAGAACTGTAAGAGAGTCGGGATTAAGATTATTCTTAAAGGAGCCTTCGGACTCATCAGAGGGGTTTGAAACCTTGAACAGACGGTCGTAAAGTCTTGCCTCGAAGTCGGTGCAGTGATTTGCACTTACCCAGTGTAAGGTACCCTTTACCTTTCTGCCGTCAGGTGAGTTACCACCCTTACTTTCGGGGTCATAGGTACAGTGTACTGCAGTAACCTCACCCTTTTCATCAGTGTCATAGCCCACACACTTAACGAAGTAGGCACCTCTTAAACGAACCTCGTTGCCGGGGAAGAGACGGAAATATTTTTTCGGAGGCTCGATCATAAAGTCCTCTTTCTCTACGTAAATTTCCTTTGAGAAGAAAATCTTTCGTGTGCCCATTTCAGGCTTGTCCTGATTGATGGGAAGCTCGATTTCCTCGCTCTGTCCCTCGGGATAGTTGTCGATGATTACCTTAAGGGGACGGAGAACAGCCATGGCACGGGGAGCGTTCTGGTTAAGATTATCTCTTACACAGGCCTCTAAAAGACCGTAGTCAACCACGCTGTAAGCTTTAGAAACACCTACACGGCTGATGAAATCTCTGATAGCTTCAGCGGGATATCCGCGTCTTCTCATACCGCTGATAGTAACCATACGGGGATCGTTCCAGCCGTCTACGATACCTTCGTTAACAAGTGCGAGACATTTTCTCTTACTTGTGAGGCAGTAGTTGAGGTTGAGACGGGCGAACTCGATCTGTCTGGAGGGAGTTTCGAAGCCTAATTCCTTAAGGAACCAGTCGTAAAGAGGTCTGTGGTTTTCGAACTCGAGAGAGCAGAGGGAGTGGGTAACGCCTTCTCTTGTATCTGAGATGGGATGTGCGAAGTCATACATAGGATAAACGCACCATTTGTCACCTGTCTGGTGGTGGCTGATATGAGCGATTCTGTAAATAACAGGGTCACGCATATTGATGTTGGGCGATGCCATATCAATCTTGGCGCGGAGAACTCTCGCACCGTCGGGGAATTCACCGTCGGTCATTCTGCGGAACAGGTCAAGATTTTCTTCGATGCTTCTTTCTCTGTAGGGGCTGTTTTTACCGGGCTCAGTGAGAGTACCTCTGTATTCTCTGATTTCATCAGCTGTAAGGTCACATACATAGGCCTTTCCCATTTCGATGAGCTTTATGGCACATTCGTAAATGAAATCGAAATAGCTTGAAGCATAAAGCACCTTGTCCCATTTGTAGCCGAGCCACTGAATGTCTTCCTTGATAGCGTCCACATATTCCACATCCTCCTTGGAGGGGTTTGTGTCGTCGAGACGGAGATTACAGGTGCCGCCGTACTTTTCAGCGGTGCTGAAATCGATCTGTATAGCCTTGGCGTGGCCGATGTGAAGATAGCCGTTAGGCTCGGGTGGGAAACGGGTCTGTACGTGGGTATAGACACCTTTTTCCAGATCTTCGTCAATGAAATCGTGAATAAAATTGGAAACTTTGATTTCTTCTTCCATAACTGTATCCTTTCTTTCGCAGAATCAGGCTTTAGCCATCGCTGCGGTAAGTCTTTCTGTAACTGTGTCCTGACCTAAAAGAGTCATAATGGCGTGAAGGTCAGGAGTATTTTTTCTGCCTGTAACAGCGAGTCTGATAACGGTGGAAACATCACCTACGTGACCCTTGAAGGCTTCGGGATTTTTCTTGTATTCTTTGACATTGGGTGTAAAGCCTAAGGGCTCACAGAGCTCTTTGATTTTACCGAACCAGGTGTCCTTGTCGTCTGCGGCATTGAACACCTTGAGGTAGGCTTCAAGAATTGCCTTGGTGTCGTCAGTACTGATATTTTCGGGCTTTTCGAAAGCTCCGTCGAAGTATTCGGGGAAGAAATAGCTTACATAGTCCCTAACCTCACTCCAGCAGGCAATGTCCTTTCTGGGCTTGGGTGTTTCACGGTCGATGTTAAGGATAGCCTTGCCGAAGTCTGCATCACGGGAGAGAACAGAAGCGAAGTAGCTGTCGTATTTCTCTGCCCAGGCGAGAGTGTAATTATATACGGTCTCAGCGGACATAAGAGAGATAACATTCTTACTTACATCATTCAGCTTTACCATATCGAAGAGAGCACCTGAAACACTCATTTTTTTGAGGTTGAAGGGGAAGGCAGAGATGTCTGCATCCTTGTTTGTCTTGCGCCAGTCCTCGAAGTTGGAGTTAGCGAGAGTCATAATGTATTCGTTAACGCTTTCCTTCGGATAGCCCTCCTGCTGATAGAAGGTTACTGCTGCCTCAGGGTCTTTTCTCTTTGAAAGCTTTCTCTTTCCGCCGTTTTCCTCCTTCATAATGGGAGCGACGTGAGCAAACTTAGGAACTCTGTAGCCGCAGAGTTTGAAAAGCTGGATGTGGAGAGGAACAGAGGAAATCCATTCGTCTCCGCGGATAACGTGAGTGGTTCTCATAAAATGGTCATCCACAGCGTGAGCAAAGTGATATGTAGGAATACCGTCTGTTTTGAGTAAAACTACATCCTGGATATTTTCGGGCATTTCGATTTTACCCTTGATCATATCCTCGAAGGTGATTCTTTTTTCTGTGCTTCCGGGAGAGCGCAGACGCAGAGTGTAGGTCTTACCGCTTTCGATAAGTGCCTTCTGCTCGTCGAAGGAAAGATCACGGCATTTTGCCCACTTACCGTAGTAGCCCTTATTGTCGCATTTTTCTTCTTCCTGCTTTTCTCTTAAGGCTGTAAGCTCTTCCTCTGAGCAGAAGCAGGGATAGGCGTAGCCGTCCTGTACTAACTTTTTAGCTACTGTGTGATAGATTTCTTTTCTGTGGCTCTGGTAGTAGGGACCGTAGCTGCCCTTTTCCTTGTTTTCGCCGATAACGCCTTCGTCAGCGATAACATCGAATGCTTCGAGTCCGCCGAGCATAACCTCGACAGCGCCCTCGATTTTTCTTTTCTGATCGGTGTCCTCTACTCTTACGAAGAAAATACCGTCGTCAGTAGTTTTAGCGGTTTTATAGGCAATAGTACCGGTGAAAAGGTTACCGAAATGAAGGAAGCCTGTGGGGGAGGGGGCAAGGCGGGTAACCTTGGTGCCTTCCTTAAGATTTCTTTCGGGAAATCTCTCTTCCAGTGTTTCGGGTGTATCTTTTATATCGGGAAAAAGTAATTCCGCAAGCTTAAAATTATCAGTCAAATAAAGCCCTCCAATCAAATGGGTATATTTCAATATATTATCTCAAATTTCGTAGAAAATATCAAGTGTTTCGGGCATAAAAGTTTCATAAGAAGACAAAAAAATAACACCCCTCATTAAGAAGGGTGTTAAAGTCATCTTTGTCTTTTCCTGCTTTTACAAAATTATGCAAAAAGTGTACCAAGGAAATTGATGAAGCCATCAATAATTCTGGTGAAAGCAAGATAAAGCTGTTCCATCATAGGCCAATCCATAATTTATCTCCTTTCGGAAGTATTATTTTGTGAATTACATACCTTCATTAACATCGGGGTAATCTTTGGGAGGCCAGTTTTCAAGATCTTCACCTGTGAAGAGGAACTTGAGCCACTGGAATGATCTGTCGAGGAATGCAAGGAAGTCATCCCAAATCTGTGCGAACTTGCTGAAATCCATGGTTTTTTCTCCTTTCGGTATTTTTCATGTTATAACCACAGGGCAAGGCCCCATTTAAAGTTCATATGTATTGTACTACTATAATTCGCAGATGTCAATGATTTTTCTGCAAAAATTAATTTTTCGTGAATTTGCACATAATTTACACTTATATTTTATTCTTAAAAATCTTTTATTGCCACAAATGACATATATGTGTTGTTTCAGAGCTGTAACACCTGATATATTGTTGGTGCTTTTGCACAATGAATTGAGGGTACAAATTTGTACAATACGACCTTTGAAAGCCAAGGGTTCAAAAAGGTATAATATTTGTGTAAAAGAGGTGTTAGTATGGAAATGTACAGAGCCGATGATGTGGTGGTTTATGATGTGTACGGACTTTGCAGGGTGAAGGAGATAAAGAAGCTGTCCTTTGTCAGAAGTGAGCCGAAGGAGGATTATTATGTACTCGTGCCCCTGACAGGTGTGGCATCGCAGTATTATGTTCCCGTCGGAAATGAGAAAGCGGTATCCAAGCTTCGCAGACCCTTCAGCAAAGAGAAACTGGACGAAATCCTGTCACAGGTAAAGGATGAGGATTATCAGTGGATAGAAAACAGACAGCTGAGAAATGAAACCTTTCAGACTATACTCGGAAGGGGAGTCACGGCAGAGCTGATATCGCTCGTGAAATGTATATACTGCCGTAAAGAGGCTCTTGCGCAGAGAAAGAAGAGGCTTTCTGCTTCGGATGAGAGTGTGTTTTCTGCCGCGGAAAGGCTTCTGAATGAGGAGTTCTCTTATGCTCTTGGCATCGAAAAAGAAAAGGTGAGCGAGTATATCGGGAGATATTTCCTTTCAAAAGAATAATTTTTTCGGCATCCGATAACAAAAATAGGGTGCTTTCTTTTGTCTATTTTATATATTGTATGATAAAAAATAAATGTGTATAATATAATTGAAGAAACAAAAGGAGATGATTCTATGAAGAAGATAATCACCATCAGCCGTCAGTTTGGCTCAGGCGGCAGAACTATCGGTAAAGCATTAGCTGAAAAATTAGGCTACAAGTGCTACGATATGGAGCTTGTTAAAATGGTAGCTGAGGAGACAGGCTTTGATCCGTCATTTATCGCTGATGTAGGCGAATATGCTCCCGGTAAAAGCATCCTTTCCTATGCCTTTACTTCTGCTTTCCCTCACGGTGCGCCCAGACATATGAATGCTTCCGATTATCTGTGGAGCACTCAGTGTAAAATGATTAATGAGATTGCCGACAAGGGTAACTGTGTAATCGTAGGCCGCTGCGCCGACTATATCCTCAAGGACAGAGCAGACTGCCTTAATGTTTTCATTTATGCCAACGATGAATTCAGAGCACACAGAATAGTCGAGCTTTACGGTGAAAGAGATGCTTCTCCCGCAAAGAGAATCGAGGACAAGGATGCCCGCAGAAAGGTTAATTACAAGTATTTCACAGGCAGAAACTGGGGCGAAATAAGCAACTACCACATCTGTCTGGACAGCAGTGCCATCGGTCACGATGAGTGCGTGGAGATAATAGCAGATATAGCGAAGAAATAAATGCAAAACGCAGAATGGCGGTTTAAAGCTTAGGCAAAGGATGAAGCGATAGTCCGCCAAGGCAACAATGCAAATAATGCAGGGCGGGATGACTCATCCCGCCGCAGTTTATTTATGTATAAATTACCGCTACATCACGGCAAACAGCATAGAGGGCGACCGTCGGTCGACTTCTGCATAAAGATTTTTTGCTCCGCTCAAAATGACAGGCGAATTCCTGTAGGGAACGGTCTTGACCGTTCCGATCCTGAATATTTAATTAAACTTTTCAAGTGGCTTTGCTTCGCAGAGTTACTTTTGTTACGACAAAAGTAACCAAAATCATTCTTTGGAGGAATGATTCCGAACGCAGAAAAGTAACGGAATAAGGTCTGATGAACTGATTACTGTTATCACCTCAGTCTGCCGTTCAGATAAAAACAACCACCGTAGTCTACCGTTATTTTCAGTTCTGCGCACTGCCATACCGACAGAATGAGCGCACCGAGTGCTTTTCAGAAAAGCTGTACAGGAAAATCGCTGCCTTTGCTCCCTCAACGCACAGATATTTTGTCTGGTGTGAAAGTGTCTTCGGCACTTTCATACGCTTCCTCAGGTACCTCCGCTCCGACAGTCGCTTCCCGCTCTG
>CALCHE010000158.1 GCA_937901145.1 uncultured Clostridia bacterium | reverse complement strand
ATGCTTGTTAACAAAGACGGTGAAGCATATGCTCATCCTCTCGAAACCAGAGACGTTTCCGCATCTGCTATCATCCGTGAATGTGCTAACGGAAAGGGTGTAGACACTCCTCTCGGCTCAGGCGTATGGCTTGACACTCCGATGATCGAAATCCTCGGCGGTGAAGGCACCATCGAAAAGAGAATTCCCGCTATGCTCCGTATGTATCTTAACTACGGCATCGATATGAGAAAAGAGCCCATCCTCGTTTATCCCACCCTTCACTATCAGAACGGCGGTCTCGAAATCGGCGGCGACGGCTTTACCAAGACTATCCCCAACCTTCTCGTAGCAGGTGAGGCAGTAGGCGGTATCCACGGCAGAAACAGACTTATGGGTAACTCACTTCTCGACATCATCGTATTCGGCAGAAATGCAGGTAAAGCAGCTGCTGCCAAAGCTAAGAATGTAACACTCGGCGAAATGAACATCGACCATGTCGAAGCTTATGCTAAGGAGCTCGAAGAAGCAGGTCTTGCTACAGATGCAGTATCACCCCTTCTTCTTCCCAAATATGCACGTCACGAAAGATAATTATAAGGAGAGATATTACTATGCGCGAAATCAGCACAGATATTATCAGAGACACTATTGAAAAGCTTTGTATCGAAGCTAACTGCCACCTTCCCGGTGACGTAAAGTGTGCTATCGAAAACTGCCGTAAGTGCGAAGACGGACTTATCGCTCAGGGCGTTCTCGATGACATTATCGAAAACTACAAAATCGCTGACAATGAAAATGTACCCATCTGTCAGGATACAGGTATGGCTTGTGTATTCCTTGAAATCGGTCAGGATGTACACATCGTAGGTGAAAACCTTATGGACGCTGTTAACGAAGGCGTACGCAGAGGCTACGATAAGGGCTATCTCCGTAAGAGCGTAGTTAAGGACCCCATCAGAAGAGGTAACACAGGTGACAATACACCCGCTATGCTCTACACAGAAATCGTTCCCGGCGAAAACATTAAAATTACTGTAGGCCCCAAGGGCTTCGGTAGTGAAAATATGAGTGCTATCCGTATGTTCAAGCCCTCTGCAGGTCTTCAGGGCATCAAAGATTTCATCATCGAAACAGTTGAAACAGCAGGTCCCAACCCCTGTCCTCCCATGGTAGTAGGCGTTGGTATCGGCGGTACCTTCGATAAGGCTGCTCTTTTAGCTAAGAAGGCACTTATGAGACCCATCGATTCCGAAAATCCCGATCCCTACTATGCAGATCTCGAAAAAGAAATGCTCGAAAAGATCAATGAGCTCGGCATCGGACCTCAGGGCTTCGGCGGCAAGACTACAGCTATCGGTCTTAACATCGAAACTCTTCCCACTCACATCGCAGGTATGCCTTGCGCTATCAACATCAACTGCCACGTAACACGTCATCAGTCGGAGGTAATCTAACATGGAAAAGAAAATTACATTACCCCTTACCGAAGAAATCGCCAAAACCCTTAAGGCAGGCGACAGAGTTCTTCTCACAGGTATCATCTACACTTCCAGAGACGCAGGTCACAAAAGAATGTGTGAATCCCTCGCAAAGGGCGAAGAATTACCCATCGATCCCATGAACGCTACTATCTACTATGTTGGTCCCACACCCGCTAAGCCCGGTACAGTAATCGGCTCAGCAGGCCCCACAACCAGCGGTCGTATGGACGCTTATGCTCCCACTATGATGAGCGTAGGTGCCAGAGGTATGATCGGTAAAGGCGCAAGACTTCCCGAGGTTGTTGACGCTATGAAGAAATACTCAGGTGTTTACTTCGGCGCTATCGGTGGTGCAGGTGCTCTCCTTGCCAAGTGCATTAAGAGTGCAAAGCTCATCGCTTACGAAGATCTCGGTGCAGAAGCACTCCGTGAGCTTTATGTAGAGGATATGCCCCTCGTAGTTATCATTGACAGCGAAGGTAACAACCTTTACGAGCTCGGCAGAGAAGAGTATCTTAACTCTAAGAAATGATTATACAAAAACCCGTCGTACTGATTACGGCGGGTTTTGATTTTGTTTGACGACTATCGGAGTTAAATACAACCGAAGGGTTGTTTTGTATTAATTATAGCATAATATAGGTGGAATATAATAAAATATAATCATTTGGTTATAATTTTAGAATTATTTCTCTGATTCATCAAATACTATTGACAAAAGAAACATTCTGTAATACAATGTAATACAGAAAGGAGTGCTATAAATGACTATATCTTTAAGATTAAGCGAAGAAGATACCTTACTCATTAAAAAGTACGCTGAAATTAACAGCCTTTCAGTTTCCGAGCTTATCAGACAGTCGGTTATGGAGAAAATTGAAAATGAATATGACCTTGAAATTTACAGTAAGGCATTAGCTGAATACAAAGAGAATCCCGTTACCTACTCTCTTGATGAAGTGGAAAGGGAATTAGGCTTGTGATGAAACATAAGGTAGAATTTACGGAAAAGGCTTTGAAGCAGCTGAAAAAAATGGACAGGCATACAGTTGCGCTTATTTTAGGCTGGATAAGAAAGAATTTAGAGGGCTGTGAAAATCCCCGTCAGCACGGGAAGGGTCTTACTGCTGACAAAAGCGGACAGTGGCGTTACCGTGTGGGTGATTACCGCCTCCTTGCTGAAATAGAGGATGACAGGATAGTCATTCTCATTTTAAGCGTAGGCCACAGAAGAGATGTATATAACTAAAGAAAACAGGGACGAATTTGTCCCTGTTTTTTTCGTTATACGATTACTCAATAATGAAAATATATTTCTCTTCGCTCCAGAAATCTGCTTCATATTCAAGTTCAATTAATTCAGCGTCAGCAGGAACTTCATAGTAAACGGTGGCGTCTGTTAATTTTCTACCTGCGGAAATTGTTGTGAGGACTGGGTCCGAGTAATCATCAACATAATAGAAGCTGTCACACTTTACACCGTCTGCATAACATTCAAAGCCGTTAAGAGATGTGTCAGTTTCGGATATGTTTTCAAAATCAAATACAGCCTGAACTACCTTGTAGCCTTTTTTGAGGTCCGCATATTGTGAGTATTTTTTGAAGTCTGCGTTACAGCTTTTGTAAATGATTTTAACCTGATTGTCAGAAACTGTGGATCCAACCTTAATTTTATCGGTTGCAGCTGCCGTAGTTTCTTCTATTTTTTCTGTTGTTTTTACTTCTTCGGAAACCCCTGATTTATCTGAGGGTGTTTCAACTGTAGGTTCTGATGAACCTGATGATGCAATTGCGATAAAAATAACCAGAACTATAGCAATTATTATCCATTTCTTTTTACCGCTTTTCTTCTTTTCGTTTTCCATTTTTGAAAACCTCCTTTGTTTTAATAAAAACATACTAACACATATGTGTTCAAAAGTCAAGAAAAATATCACATATGTGTTCAAAATGAATACATATGTGATATAGGAATCGGGTTTTATATCATAAACTATTAATTGAGGTGAATGATATGTTTGAACCGATGCTTGACTCAAAAACAGTAGGAGAAACAATTTCTGAAATAAGAAGAAAAAAGGGTATAAGCCAGGATGTATTAAGTGGCCTTGCCGGAATTGGCAGAACGCATTTAAGTGCTATTGAAAGAGGAGAGAGAAAACCAACGCTCGAAACTCTATATCGTATCTCTGTTGCTTTTGATATGAAAATGAGTGACATTATTATAGAGATTGAAAGGAAATTGGATTAAATAAAAGATAACACACAGAAATGTACAACGATAAATTCTGTGCGTTTATTAATTTTTTATGAAAGAGGAATGAAAGAGTTGTATTCTCACTTTTCAAATGTTATAATTGTCAACGGAGATGATTTAATATGAAACTGAAAAAGATTCTGATTACTGTCTTGATAATTTTTTTAATCGGTAGTATAGTTTATGTTTTTTCTTCTGAAGAGGAAAATATTAGTGATATAAAAATTGCACAAGGATATTATGATTGTGCAGTAAATGAAAAGGTTGTTCCCGGTGATGCCATTTGTTATTCCGAATACTATTAT
>CALCHE010000157.1 GCA_937901145.1 uncultured Clostridia bacterium | reverse complement strand
TCCTTACGTCTGTCCTCAGTAAGAGGAGGGAAGGTAAGACGGATAACTGAACCGTCGTTCTGAGGATTGATGCCGATATCTGAGGTCTGGATAGCCTTTTCGATACCCTTGAGAACACTTTTATCCCAGGGCTGAATAGTAAGAACACGTGCCTCAGTAGCTGACACGGATGCGAGCTGATTAATGGGAGTGGGTGTGCCGTAGTAATCTACGGTAACCTTATCGAGAATCTGGGGATTTGCTCTGCCGGCTCTGATTGCGCCGTATTCAGTTACAAGTGCATTAACGGTTTTACCCATCTTTGTTTTAGCGGTTTCAAATACAGTTTTCATAACTATTTCCTCTCTTATGTAAAGAATTTATTTTTTATATTATCAAGGAATATTATTCCTTAACTACAGTACCGATGCTTTCACCCTCGACAGCTCTTACGATGTTATCGTAATCGTTGAGATTGAAAACTAAAATATCAATATTATTATCTCTGCAAAGGGAAGCTGCTGTGGCATCCATAACCTTGAGTCCCTTCGAAAGAACCTCTGAATGAGTGAGTGTATCAAACTTCACGGCATCGTCAAATTTATTGGGGTCTTTGTCGTAAACGCCGTCTACATTGGTAGCCTTGAAAATAATCTCAGCACCGATTTCAGCAGCACGTAAAGCAGCTGTGGTATCAGTGGAGAAGAAGGGACAGCCGATGCCTGCACCGAAGATTACAACCTCACCCTTTTCCAGATGCTCTACAGCACCTCTTTTGGTATAGGGATCAGCTACCAAAGGCATAGGAATGGCAGTCTGAACATAAGCCTTTACGCCTAACTGCTCGAGAGTGTCGCAGAGAGCGAGAGCATTGATGCAGGTAGCGAGCATACCCATGTGGTCAGCTCTGGTTCTGTCCATTTCACCGCTGCTTCTGCCGCGCCAGAAATTACCGCCGCCTACTACAAGACCGATCTGTGTGCCGAGCTCTGTGCATTTTTTGATTCTCTGACATACATCATTTACAATATCGAAATTGATACCCTTTCCCTCTTCGCCGGCTAAAACCTCACCGCTGAGCTTAAGGAGTATTCTTTTATATTTACTTGCCATAAAAATGTACCTCCGTTATTTTCTCTTATTTTATATTCTACTAAATATAAGGTAAAGTGTAAAGAGTTTTCAGATTTTTTCTCAGATAATTTTTATATTTTCATATTCTTCCGATGCACTCTCTGCATAAAATCCTTCTCTTTTGAGGTTTTCCACCCTTTCACAGTAAAGACCGTGCGCATAGCTGTCGCAGATTTTACCGTAGGAGGCTTTGCTGTTTCTGAGAGTTACATCCTTGGCATTCTTTATGAAAATGCAGGAGTTTTTACTTTCGGTGATTCCATAGTCAATAGCGGGACGGAGATCGTAAATACCGCAGTTCCACTTTGAGGTTTTGTCAAGAGTAACCTTCACGTTTTCGAAGGTTACATCCTCCACGGGATTATCCTCGGTACCGTGAACCAGGATACCGTTTTCACCCTTACAGGTGATATTGCTGAAGCGGATGTTTTTAATGTGACCGCAGACAGTGTTTTCGTCTCTTCTGAAGGCGGTGATAGCTATAGGCTCTGCACTACCCCACCAGTCGGGACAGAAGCAGCGTGTTTCGATGATGATGTTTGAGAAGCTGACATTTTCCACGTTTCCGCCGTCTCTTATCTGAATGGAGATGCCTCGGTTGGATCTGGAAATAACGCAGTTATCTACGATAACATTTCTGAAATCGCCCACACCCTCGGTGCCTATCTTGACAGCGGCAGAGGTAGAGGTAAGAGTACAGCCCGTGATAACGATGTTCTCACAGGGACCGTATTCGCTGTTACCTTTGGAAGCCTTAAGGCAGATACAGTCGTCAGCACATACCACATGACAGCCCACGATTCTCACATTCGAGCAGTGGTCAGGATCGATACCGTCACTGTTTGCCACATCGATAGGATTAAGGATACGGATGTTTGAAATAAGCACATCGTCACATCCTGCGGGATGAAGAGTCCAGAAGGGAGCATCCTTCACGGTGACATCCTTTACGGTGATGTGGTGACTGTTTTCGATATAAATAACGGTAGGTCTGGGATAGAAATTACCCGTAACATAATACTGATCCTTTCTTTCCACGAAAGCGTAACAGTTACCGTCAATGATGCCTTCACCGCTGATAGTGGCATTATGAGCACCGTAGCCGTAAATAAAAGCGAAGGAGGGCTTGCCTGTTACGGGATTACCTACGAGAGCAGTTTTAGGATCGTTGATAGTTTCGCAGGGTCTGATGTAGGAATTGATGTCCGCACTTGCCTTAAGATGTGCACCCTTCTGCAGATAAAACTCTACATTCTCCTTAATCTGAATTGAGTGGCTGTAGTACTCACCTGCTCCGAGAATTACAGTACCGCCACCCTCAGCAGTACAGGCATCGATAGCCTTCTGTATAGCGTCACCGTCGTCGTGCTTTCCGTCACAGACAGCGCCGAAATCTTTTACGTTATATATTTTCATAGCTGCACCTTACACTTTCTGTAATTTCGCGAAGTTTGCCATAAGCTTTTTCGTGCTTCCGCCCTCGAAGGCGATTTCGAGCATAAAGTCGTTTGCCATCGGTTTAGCGGAAACAACCACACCCTTACCGAATACCTTGTGCATAACGGTATCGCCCACAGCATAGGTTTCCGTAGAAACAGGAGCTGCCTTTTTGACAGGCTGTACTCTGTTTCGTGAAAGATAGCCGTTTCCTGAGAAGTTTCTGTCCTCTCTCTCGTAATCCCCTCTGGCAAGACCCTCGAAGGACATCTGTGAGGTGGGTCTTCTGCCTGTTCTTTCGGTGAGAGCATCGGGAATTTCGATAACGAAGCGTGAGGGAAGATTTCTCTGAGTGGTACCGAAAAGCATACGGGAGTTTGCATGGGAGATAAAGAGCTTTCTTTTGGCACGGGTGATGCCTACATAAGCAAGTCGTCTTTCCTCCTCCACGTCGTCGGGATTGAACATACTCTGCACTCCCGGGAAGATGCTTTCCTCCATACCGGGAAGGAATACAACCGGGAACTCAAGACCTTTCGAGGAGTGAATGGTCATAAGAACCACTGCATCCTGCTGAGCATTATAATTATCGATGTCAGTCATAAGAGCGACTTCTTCCAGGAAGCCTGAGAGAGTCACCTCTTCGTTTTCCGACTGATAGTTTTTAAGGTTGGTCACCAATTCGTAGATATTTTCTACTCGTTCTGCACCCTTTTCTTTATCCAGGCGCAGATGTGCCATATATTCGGTTTTACGGATAATATCCTCGAAAAGCTCATCGAGAGGTATTTTATCCACATTAGCTCTTACGGAGTCGATGGTGGAGGTAAACTCCATCAGCTTTTTGGCGCTTCGTTTAAGGCTTTCATATTCATCAGCGTGAGAGAAAACCTCGAAGAGGCTTATACCGAGCCCCGAAGCAATTTCGCTTGCCTTGTTTACGGTGGTATCACCGATACCTCTTTTAGGTACATTTACTATACGGCGAAGCTTTACATTATCGTTGGGATTATTGAGAATGGTAAGGTATGCGATAGCATCCCTGATTTCAGCTCTTTCGTAGAAGCGGTGGCCGCCGATGATGCGGTAGGGTATACCTGCTCTGACGAGAACATTTTCGATGGTATTCGACTGAGCATTCATTCTGTAGAGAATAGCGTGGTCACTGAAGGTGAATTTGCCCGAGCTGACATTTTCTTCGATGGTTTCGGTAATGAATTTCGCTTCATCCGTTTCATCGTAGGCCGTATTGATAACCACCTTGTCACCGCCGCCGTTAGCTGTCCACAGGCTTTTACCCTTTCTCTTCTTATTATTTGAAATAACCTCGTTGGCTACGTCGAGAATAGTTTGTGTAGAACGGTAATTCTGCTCGAGACGGATGATATTTGACTCGGCATAACGGTGCTCGAAGCTCATAATGTTTTCGATAGTAGCACCTCGGAAGCGGTAAATACTCTGGTCATCGTCACCCACTACGCAGATATTTCTGTGACCGCCTGCCAGAAGCTCTGTGAGCTTATACTGAGCGTGGTTGGTGTCCTGATACTCGTCAACCATAATATAGCGGAACTTTTTCTGATAATATTCCCTTACATCGTCGTACTCCTCGAGGAGCTTTACGGTGTTTACGATGATGTCGTCAAAGTCCATGGCATCAGCGTTTTTGAGCTCCTTCTGATACATTTTGTACACCTTGCCTATCTGTGCCTTACGGGCATCCTTACCTGCAGAGGCAATGTATTCATCAGGTGAAATAAGACTGTCCTTAGCGTGGCTGATTTCATTCAGAATGGTTTTATGGGGTAGGTTGGCATCGCTTATTCCCAGCTGTCTCTGACACTCCTTGATTAGTCTTTTCGTGTCGTCGGTGTCGTAAATGGTAAAGCTTTTCGTATAGCCTAAAACCTGACCGTCACGGCGCAGTATACGCACACAGCTGGAATGGAAGGTGGAAGCCCATATTTCCTTGGCTTCCTCACCGAGCATTTTTTCCAGTCTTTCCTTAAGCTCGTTAGCGGCCTTATTGGTGAAGGTAATGGCAAGTATCTGCCAGGGACGGGCAGGGTCTACGGAAAGGAGATCCTCGATGTCAAAAAGAGCATCCTCTTCACCGTCTAAATATGCCTTCATAAGGCGAATATCTCTTTCACTGGGCTCGAAGGCTACCTCTTTACTGTTATAGGCATTACCGTACTTTACGATGTTCGCGATACGGTTAACGATAACGGTGGTTTTTCCGCTTCCCGCACCTGCTAAAATCAGCACGGGACCGTTCACCTGATAAATAGCCTCCTGCTGTTTGTCATTCATATATTTAAAGTCTTTTTCGATTATCTTTTTTCTTAATTCTAAAAATTCTTTTGACGCCATATTTTACCTCTTTATTATTAAAACATACCTCTTAATTTTACATTAAATCAGAGAAAAAAACAACCGATTTTCGAAAATATTTGACTTAAAATAAAAAGAGGAGTACAATGGTAAAAAATACTAAAAGGAATGATTATCTTGTCAATAGAAAAAGGAAGAGAGCATCTGAAAAAATACGGTGCTGACCACAGAGTTATGGAGTTCGAGGTTTCCAGTGCGACAGTGGAATTAGCCGCAAAGGCACTTAATACAGAGGGAAAAAGAATCGCAAAAACTCTCTCTTTTCTTCTCGACAGCGGTGCGATTCTGATAGTAGCCGCCGGTGATGCGAAGGTAGATAATAAAAAATTCAAGCAGACCTTCTCACAGAAGGCAAAGATGCTCACTTACGAGCAGGTGGAGGAAATGATAGGCCACGCCGTAGGCGGTGTATGTCCCTTCGGCATTAATGAGGGTGTAAAGGTTTACCTCGACGAATCCCTCAAACGCTTCGAGACTGTTTTCCCTGCCGTGGGAAGCAGTAACAGCGCCATCGAGCTGAATATGGAGGAGCTGGAGAAATTCAGCGAATGTGACGGCTGGGTGGATGTGTGCAAGCTGCCCGAATAAGCCTTCGGCCTATTCGAATGCAGAATGCAGAGTGCAGAACGCAGAATTGCGGTCGCGGGTTTACAGTGGTAAATTAATTAACTTGTTTTCCGCAGAATAATACTAATGAAAAAAACAAATAGCAGATTATAATAATGGGACTGTTGCAGTTAAAACAACAGTCCCTGATTTTTTGTATTTTATTTTGCGGTGTATCATTTCCATATTTTTGAAATCCTACACGCCATTCTGCATTCTGCATTTAATTAAAGGCTTTCAAAATAATCCTTGGCCAAAACATAAGCCTGCTTTCCGTCCTGCGAAATATAGGAGGAATGGTTAGCATTCTTTATGATAGCGATCTCACTGTAAGGCTGTGTGCTCACATAAAGGAAGGCAGTATCACTCAGCCACATTATGTCATTCTCCCCTGCTACTATGTAGGTCGGACAGGTTATCTGTGACAGAAGCTCCGCGTTCATCTGAGGCAGAGTGAGCATCATATCATTGAGCTTGTCGGGCTTGAAAATATTCATCACCTTAACACCTATAGTGAAATAAGGCTTAAACTTTTCAGGCACGGAGTTAGCACCGCAGGAAATTATCGCACCGGGAAGATCGGGATAGGTATAAGCGAGGGTGAGTGCATTTATACCGCCGTCACTGTGCCCCATAATGTAAGGCTTTTCGATGCCGAGAGCCTCACAGAATTCCTTTATATCCTTCGCCATAAGGTCATAGGAAATCTCACCCGGATCACTGCTCTGACCGTGGCATCTGCTTTCGGGAACATAAACCTTATAATCATTGGCAAGATATGAAGCCGCCTCGGCAAGAGAGTTTTTATCTCC
>CALCHE010000156.1 GCA_937901145.1 uncultured Clostridia bacterium | reverse complement strand
CAGCCCATCAGCGAGGTTCTCAAGCTTACAAACAGTGCAGTAGTTGAGGCTCTCGACGGACTTCCTGCAGTTAAAATTCACTGCAGTGTTCTCGCTGAACAGGCAGTTAAGGCTGCTCTTGCTGACTATTATAAGAGACAGGGTATCGATCCCGAGCCTATCGTTGGCAAGATTGAAGATCACGACCACGATGCGTGTCATATATAAAAAAAGTCGCCTTAGGCGACTTTTTTTATTACACTTTTAACTTTGCTTTTCGAAATCAATCGGTAGAACGGATGTGCTATTTTCACATTTAAAAAACACACACCACTGAAAATCATCAGCCAAGAGGTTAAAGTCAGGCACTTAGTTGGTGAAGGCTTATGCCTAAGCCGACAGGAAAGAAATAACATCCTCGAGCTTATCTTCACTTACCTGATCTACACCGTTTTCGAAAATAGTCATAATCTTTTCGCTTTCGGCAGCAGGCTTTTCCTTGAGCTTACTTTTAAGCATTTTTATCATCATAGACATCATCATTTTGTATATACCCTTGAGTCTGTCGATGTGGAAATCACCGGGTAGGGTAAAAAAGGGCTCTGTGACTGAGTTTTTCTCTTCTACCTCAGCTGTATTTTTATCATTATTTGTGATACCTACAGCGCAGATGCATCTGATGTTTCTGAATTTCGCTCTTGCCTGAGAGAGACCCTGAATTTCACCTGCCATAACCCAGCCGAGGAAAATTATTTCTTCGTCGAGATTTACATTGTCTGCATCTGACAAAGGATAAAGAGGAAGAGAAAGCTTTTCGGAGAGCATTTCCGCATATCTCTTTGTTGAGCCTGTATTGGATTGATATATTATTGTAGCCATCTTACGTCCCTTTCTTTTTTTACACTACAGGAAGATTAAAGCAGTGCATCTGAAGGTCGCTGATGAGTCTGAGAGGTTCTGCAGCTTTGAACTCAGTACCCTCGGCGAACATAGTCTGCTGAAGCATAATAGCTGCTAAGAGTGCAGGCTCAGCCTGTGAAACATGGCACTTGATTGCCTTCATTTTCAGCTCCTCAAAATCAGTAATATCCACCAAGGTATTAGGCTCGGATGTGTAATAGAAGCCTAAACCCTTGCATTTCCAGGCATCATCACGGAATTTTCCGTCGATGAACTCGGGGTAGAAATTACACTGTGCATCCATAACTGCATATTTTACCGCATTACCTACCTTGATGTGGTCAGAATGGCATTCGTTGGCGAGATTAGGGTCAGCAGTGAGAACGTAGTCAGGTTTTATTTCACGGATAACCTCGAGAATTTTAAGTGAAATTTCTCTTTCGGAGGCATCGTTTTTATCGGCAAAGCCGAGGAAGCCCGCGTTCTTCATTCCGAGCATCTGCTGTGCGGCTAAAGCCTCCTTCTGTCTTATGGTCTGCACTTCGTTTTCCTTGCCGATGTACTCGGGTTCAGCATAGCGGTCATCTGTTACCGTAAGCTCATAAACCTCTACACTCAGTGAGCGAAGCCAGGCGATAGTACCGCCTGCACCTATCTGATTGTCATCGGGATGAGGCTGAACGAAAAGAACCTTTTTCGCTTTGGAAAGATCGGGGGGAGAGCAGAGCAGATCTGCCGCAGAGGTAGCGGCCTTGAGCACACTTTTAGCTGTAGCAAATTTAATGGAGCTGTTTCGCTTTCTGAATATTTCTTTAATCTTCATATTTTTAACCTCCTTATTTCTTTATTACTATTTTATATCAAATTGCATCTTCCGTCAACCTGTAGTCAGAAAAAACTGTTTCGATAATTTTTTCGCTTGAAGAAGGGGAATAAACCCAGCGGTCCATATAGTCTCCTTTATGGTAGTAGGTGACGGGCTCATTGGGATAGGGTGCTTCGAAGGAGTCAACAATGATGAGCTTGATTTTCATTCTTTCGGGAATGAGATTTTTAATATATACGCTCGCGTGCTGGCCGGGAGTTACACCGGGAACATATTCGGCAAGACCTGCTAAATTAGGCTTGAGCTCGACGAAAATGCCGTATCTTTCCACAGAACGGACGATACCGGGAACAGTTTCGCCTGCTTTGAAGAGTGCTGCATTTTCTTCCCAGGTGCCCAGAAGTTCTTTGTAGCTGAGAGTGATTCTTCCCTTCTCATCTATAGCCTTGACCACAGCTTTTATTTTGTCGCCTGCAGCAAATCTTGCCGAAGGGTGAGGAATGCGTGAAACGGAAATGCTGTCGATGGGCATCAGTGCTGAGATGCCTGCACCGATGTCACAGAAAACACCGAAGGGCTCCATGTGGGTTACGGTGGCATCAATGATGCATCCGGGTGTCAGAGTGGAAATGTATTCACGCATATATTCCTGCTGTACCTTTTTACGGGAGAGTATAGCTACAGTTTCTCCCTTTTCATTAACTGTGAAATCAGTTATTTTACAAAGAACGGGCTTATTTACCCGTGAAATAATGGCAATGTCACGGACTGTACCGTCATCTATACCTATTGCGCCCTCGTCACGGGGGATAAAACCCTTCATCGGGCCAAGATCAACATAAAGATTGTGTTCATTGTCACATACGGTGGCTCTGCATTCGATGGTTTTACCGCTGTAGTAAGCCTCTTTTATTGAGGCAGCGGAAAGCAGAGCGTTTTTGTTTTCCTGTGTGTGAATGAGAGTGTTTTCAGGATAAAATTTTTTCATTTTTAAAACCCTTTCGTTTTTAGTATTAAATTATATGCATAATTTTTTATCATTATTTACTTTAGTTATGAGATAATCATTGATATTTGACTTTAATATGTGGTATACTAAATTAATAATACTTTTAAGGGAGGTAGCCTTATGGATATAAGAGTAGGGGATGAGCTTGTTATGAAGAAAAACCATCCTTGCGGAAACAGTAGCTTTAAGGTTATACGCTCCGGTATGGACTTCAAGCTCGAGTGTATGGGCTGCGGTCACGTGGTAATGGTGCCCCGTGTCAAAGCTGAAAAGAATATAAAAAAGGTAATCCGTGACGGGGAGACTCTTTAGTGTTCTCTTTCTGATAAGAAATACTTTTTTTATAAAGGAGCTTTACCGTGACAGAGAAATTCAGTGAAAAAATTGACAGCATAAAAAAACGCTGTGACGAGCTTTATGCATTCTTCGCCCGTGAGGACAGCACGAAGGATATGAATGAATATAATGAGCTTTCAAAGGAGTTTTCCTCTCTTTCTCCCATACTCAAAGTTATAAAAGAGTATGAGGAATGTCTTAAAGGAAAAGAAGGTGCCGAGGAGTTTTTGGCGGAAGCGAAGGAGCTTGGCGGAGATTACTTTGAAATGGCTAAGGAAGATCTTGACTCTCTCTGCGAAAAGGAGCAGAGTCTTTTAGCGGAGCTCGAGCTGATGCTCATTCCTCCCGACCCGAGAGATGAAAAGAACGCTATCATTGAAATCAGAAGCGGTACGGGCGGAAAGGAAGCGGAACTTTTCGTTTACGACCTGTACAGAATGTATACAATGTACGCGCAGAGACTCGGCTTTGAAACGGATACGGTCTACGGCACTCTGACGGAGCTCGGTGGCTTCAAGGAAGTGGTTTTCACCGTCTCGGGCAGAGGTGCTTTCGGCAGATATAAGTTCGAAAAGGGGGCTCACCGTGTTCAGCGTGTACCCGAAACCGAGGCCAACGGTAAAAAGCAGACTTCGGCAGTAACCGTAGCAGTTTTTCCCGAGGCTGAGGAAGTGGATTTCGAAATCAATATGGCTGATCTGCAGATTGATACTTACCGTGCGAGCGGTGCAGGCGGTCAGCACGTAAATAAGACTGAGTCCGCCATCAGAATCACTCACATTCCCACCGGCACCGTAGTAGAGTGTCAGGATGAGAGAAGTCAGCATAAAAACAAGGATAAGGCGCTTAAGGTTCTCCGCTCACGACTTCTGCAGAGTGAGAAGCAGAAGCAGAAGGATAATCTTGACTCAGACAGAAAAAATCAGGTAGGCTCAGGTGACAGAAGCGAAAGAATCAGAACCTATAACTATCATCAGAACAGAGTAAGTGACCATATTTCGGGTAAAACCTACTTTTCGCTGAAGGAAGTTCTTAACGGTGATATGGATGAGCTGGTAGATAATCTGACAGCATATTGCAAAGCCGAGCAGATAGAGGTATAATTTTTTATGGAAACAAAGATATTCAAGGTAACATCTGAAAAGGATGAAGCCATCGATGAAGCAGCGAAGATACTTCGTGAGGGCGGTATAGTCGCTATTCCCACAGAGACGGTTTACGGTCTGGCTGGTAATGCTCTCGACGGAGCGGTTACGGATAAAATCTATGCTGCCAAAGGCAGACCCTCCGATAATCCTCTCATAGTTCATATAAGTGACATTTCGCAGTGGACTCCACTGGTAAAGGAAATACCGGAAAGCGCTCTCGCTCTCGCAGATAAGTATTGGCCGGGACCTCTTACGGTTATACTTCCCAAAAGCGAAATTGTTCCCGATAAGGTCAGTGGCGGCCTTTCCACAGTAGCCGTCAGAATGCCCTCTGATAAAATAGCAAAAAATATAATTGAAAAATCAGGTGTACCTTTAGCGGCACCCTCTGCCAATACTTCAGGTAAGCCGAGTCCCACCTCAGCAAGGTATGTTATAGAGGATCTTATGGGGAAGGTCGATGCCATAGTCGATGCAGGTGACTGCAGTGTAGGTGTGGAAAGCACGGTAATTTCTCTGTGTGAAGCACCGCCGAGACTTCTCAGACCCGGTGGAATAACCGCCGAGATGCTCACTGAGGTTTTGGGCGAAATAACTATTGATGATGCAGTTTTCAATAAGCTCGCTGAAGGACAGACAGCCGCCTCGCCGGGAATGAAGTATAAGCACTATTCTCCTGATGCACAGGTGATAATAGTCAAAGGCCCCTTCGGAAGCTATAAAAGCTTTATCGAGAAAAATAAAACAGAAAAAACCGTCGCTCTCTGCTTCGAGGGAGAGGAAAAAAGTCTTTCCGTAAAGTGTGTTACATACGGTAAAAAGGATGATCCCGGCAGTCAGGCAAAAAATATTTTTGATGCTCTTCGCAGAGTGGATGAGCTCGGTGCAGATAAGGTTTTTGCCCGATACCCTGAGACTGAGGGTGTGGGTATGGCCGTTTTTAACAGGCTTATCCGTGCAGCGGCATTTAATATAATCGAGGTATAAAAATGACAGTTTACGGTCTTACGGGAAAAACCGGAGCGGGGAAAAGCACCGTTGCCGCTTTTCTTAAGAAAAAAGGCTTTTATATTATTGATGGCGACATTATCGCCAGGCATATTACTGACAAGAGTAAGCCTGCTCTGAGGCTTCTTGCCGATTATTTCGGTGGGGATATAATAAATGATGACGGCACGCTTGACCGCAGACTTCTGGCTTCACGAGCATTTGCCTGTCCTGAAAATACGGCTATGCTCAATTCCATAACTCATCCTCTTATTACCGAGGAGTTTCGTGAAGAAATCGAAAAAGCCGAAAAGGAAGGCTATGAGAAGGCTGTTATCGATGCGGCTGCACTGCTTGAGAGTGAGTGTAAAAATCTCTGCAGTAAAATAATCGTGGTTTATGCTCCCGAGGAAATACGTTTTAAGCGTATTTTAAGCAGGGACGGTATAACTGAGAATGAGGCGAAAACGAGAATGAACGCACAGAAAAGTGATGAATATTACTTTTCACAGGCCGATATAATAGTAAAGGCTTATCTGCCTTACAGCATCGAAGAACAGCTGGAAAGTATCTGACGGAAAGGAACCGATAATTTGGCATCAAAGGTGATTAAAATAAAAAAAAGAACACAGAAGACACTACTTGCTGTTTCAGTTTCTTTTCTGGTGCTCACGGTTATATTTATCGGCACCCTGTCAATACTTAAGATATTATATCCCATTAAATACGGGAATTTTGTAGAATTTTATGCGAGTGAAAATAACCTTTCGGAAAGCTTCGTTTATGCGGTAATCGAGTGTGAAAGCGGATACGATGAAAAGGCTGTTTCTTATGCTGATGCCCGTGGACTTATGCAGCTGACTCCCGATACCTTTAAGTGGCTTCAGAGAAAAAGAGGTGAAAAGCTCGGAGAAGAGATGCTTTTTGATGCTCAGACTAACATAAAATACGGTTGCTATTTCTACGGTATCCTCTTTGAAATATACGGCAATGAGAGGACTGCTCTTGCCGCCTACCATGCGGGTATGGGTAATGTCAAAAAGTGGCTTAAGGATGAAAGGTATTCACGCGACGGAAAAATTCTTTATGACATACCCTTTGAAAAAACTAAAAAATATGTGAATAAGGTTATAAAAACCAGAAATATATATTCAAAACTATATAACGGAAAGGAAGAATAACAATGGAAAACGAAAAAAGTGCAGCAGAAGTTCTCAGAGAAGAGCTGCTGATGAAAAAGGAGCATTTTTCCGTGGCAATGAACGAGGAAGAGGTAGCCAAGGCAGATAAATTCTGCGAAGGCTATATGAGATTCCTGAATGACGCTAAAACGGAAAGAGAATGCACCGATTATATTATTGAAAAGGCAGAAAAGAACGGCTTTACCGCCTTTGACAAGACAAAGACCTATAAGCCCGGTGACAAGGTATATCTTAACAACAGAGGTAAAAGTGTTATCCTCGCTCTTATGGGTAAGCAGGGCGCAAAGAACGGTGTGAAGATCGTCGCTTCTCACATCGACTCACCCCGTCTCGACCTTAAACCCACACCTCTTTACGAGGACAGCGAGCTTGCATACTTTAAAACTCACTACTACGGCGGTATCAAAAAGTATCAGTGGGTGGCTATTCCTCTCTCTCTTCACGGTGTTATCATAAAAGCTGACGGCACAAGCGTGAAGGTAAACATCGGTGAAAAGGAAGGTGAACCTAAGTTCGTGGTTACAGACCTTCTTCCCCATCTTGGCAGAGAACAGGGACAGCGTACCCTCTCTGACGGTATCAGAGGCGAAGAGCTCAATATCCTCATCGGTTCCAGACCCTTCAAATCCGACAAGGGCAGCGAGCTTGTAAAGCTGAACATTATGAAAATTCTCAACGAAAAATACGGCATCGTGGAAAAGGATTTCATTTCTGCAGAGCTTGAGCTTGTTCCCGCATTCCCTGTTTCTGACATCGGCTTCGACAGAAGTCTCATCGGTGCTTACGGCCACGATGACAGAGTATGTGCATATCCCGCCTGTGAAGCTGTTTTCGACAGTGAGATTCCCGAACGCACCATTCTCGCAGTTTTAGCTGATAAGGAAGAAATCGGCTCTGACGGTAATACAGGTCTTAACTCCGCTTATCTCAAGTATTTCGTGGAGGATCTGGCACAGCTCGACGGTGTGGACGGCAGAGATGTACTTTCTAAGTCTGAATGTCTCTCCGCTGACGTTAACGCAGGCTTTGATCCCAACTTCCCCTCAGTGCACGACAAGTACAATGCCTGTGCTCTCAATCACGGTGCAGTAATCACCAAGTACACAGGTGCGAGAGGTAAATCAGGTACATCCGATGCCAGCGCAGAATTCGTAGGTAAAATCCGCAGAATTTTAGACGCAGCCAATGTTTCCTGGCAGATTGGTGAGCTCGGCAAGGTCGATGAGGGCGGCGGAGGAACTGTCGCTATGTACATCGCAAATCTCGGTGTGGATGTAGTTGACTTAGGTGTACCCGTGCTTTCTATGCATGCTCCCTATGAGATAGTTTCCAAAACTGACGTTTACAGCACCTACAGAGCCTGCTACGAGTTCTTTAAGGCTGAGTAAAAAAAACAAATACTCCCGACGCAAAAATCGGGAGTATTATTTAAATAAAGAGGATGTGAAATGATGAGAAGCAAAGAAAAACTTTACACCAATGTAAAAAGCGCACTTTTAGTGTCTCTCATTATACTGTCCTCTTATTTTTATTTGCCGTTGCCTTCTGTGAGCGGACTTTCTCTGCAGACGGTTTTCATTAATCTGACGGCACTTCTTCTTTCTCCCGGTCAAGGCTTTCTGACGGTGGGACTGTGGCTTATGATGGGTGCAGCAGGACTTCCCGTGTTTTCGGGCGGCGGAGGAATAGGTAAGCTTTTCGGTATAACGGGAGGCTTTTATTGGGGTTTTCTGCTGGCGGTGCCCTTAATGAGCATACTCAAGGGAAAGGATACGAGCTTCGGCAGGTATTTTGCTGCCCTGCTGACAGGTCTTGCTGTCGAGCATATTATGGCTGTGGCGGTTATGTGTGTACATAACGGTGGTAATGTTATCTCTGCATTTACGTCCATATCCTTGCCTTTTCTTATCGGTGATGCGGTTAAATGCTTCGTTTCGGCTTTTATAGCAGTTAAGTTTAAAATGACAATAAAATAAGAGGGCAGGCGCTGTGTGAAGCCTGTCCTCTTTTTATCTTATTATTCGTCGATTACCATACTTGCTACTTTGATGAGTGCGGAATCGATAAGCTCGTCAATGCCCTTGGCATTCTGTTCTTCTTTTTCTCTTAGCTCCTTTTCTTTGGCTCTTTCCTTTGCCTGTTTTTTCAGCTTTCTGTTATATATTCCGTCGAGTCTGAATTCGGCATCGTTATGCTTTATGGTGAAGCCGTGCTTTTTAGCTTGTCTCTTTTTGTAAAGCTTATTCTTCTGCATGGTAATGTGGTCGTTACCGTAGTAAATACCCATTTCGTCCATAAATACCTTGTGAAGCTGTAAGCGTTGCTTGAAGGATTTGTAATCCTTGCTGTAAGTCCAGGCGTTTTCACTTGTGGCAAGACCGCGGTTGAAGAGCATAAAGAATATATGGTCCTCGTTGGTGATCCATTCTGTCCACATCTGCGCTTCGACACCGAGAACATTCTTTTTAAGATCGCCCTTGATCTTGACGGCCTCAGGCTTGTAGTTGTAGGTGCCCTTTGGCGTACAGTAGTCGTAAGCCATATCGAAGTAGAAATATTTATGGTTGGAAAGAATTACCTTGCCGCCTTTTTTGAGATGTCTGATAACGTTTTTACCGTTTCTTGAAATCCAGTACTGACCTACTACATCTGTGTCGGTTTTTTCAGAGTTGAGAACCTCGTTCCAGCCTATCATAGTCTTACCCTTGGATTTGAGGAAGGAATTGATTTCATTGGTAAACCAGGCCTGAAGATTGGTTTCGTTTTTGAGACCGTTTTCCTTGATGCGTTTCTGACAGTCGGGACATTTTTTCCATTCATTTCTTGGTGCTTCGTCACCGCCGATGTGGAAGTAAGGGAAGGGGAAAAGTTCTGCGACCTCGTCTACGACATCTTTGACGAAATTAATAACTTCATCCTTGCCGAGACAGAGGGGTCTGTTCCAGTCCTTGAGACCTCTTTCCTTTGCCAAAGCTCCGCCGCAGAAATCGAATACCTCACAGGGAATATTACGGCAGGCAAGATTATTATATGCGGCAATAGCCGAAGCACTGTGGGCGGGGAAGTCGATTTCAGGAACGATTTCGATGCATCTTTCCTTAGCGTAGGAAATAATTTCTCTGATGTCATCTTTAGTATAGTAGCCAGCGTGGGGTACTTCTTCATAGTCGGGACAGTTCCAGGCATGAAGCTGACTGCCCTTTCTGTAGGAGCCGATTTCTGTCAGAAGGGGATATTTCTCTATCTCTATTCTCCAGCCCTGGTCATCGGTGAGATGCCAGTGGAAGCGGTTAAGCTTGTAAAGTGCCATAAAGTCAAGATATTTTTTGACTGTTTCCTTGCCGAAAAAGTGACGGCTTTCATCCAGCTGTAAGCCTCTCCAGGTATATTTCGGTGCATCCTTTTCGATGATGAGCTGAGGACAGATGAAAGTTTCGCTGTCGATACTGTCGGAGCGAAGAAGCTGAGAAAGAGTCATAAGACCGTAAAATGCACCGCTGTAGGTACCTGCGAAAACCTTGATGCCGTAGCCTTCGGTTTTAAGGGAGTAGGTTTCTTCGGGGAGAGTATCATCGAAAATAAATTCTATGTGGCTTTCATTCGTTGCCTTGCCTGTTTTTATACAGAGGCATTTCCCGATGAATTTTTCGATGGCTGAAAGCTCCTTATCCACGTGCAGAAGAACTCTGTTTCTGTAAATATAGCAGTTTCCGCCGGTTACGGTGAGATTATTTGGTTTAGGAATAACATTAATCATTTCATTTGTCCTTCTTTCCGTACATCTTCTGAATTTTACTGTTTGTTATCAGATTTTCAAGTCCGCCCCAGCAGAGCTTACGTCTTTCCCAGTAAAGAGTAGAGGCGGTTTTTCTTATGCCTGTGGGAATGGCCTGCTTCAGTGTGGCATGATTTATGTTTATTGCCTTTATGTGCTTATAGTAGCCGTCGAGTCTCTCGCTGAAGTTCTCATAGCTTTTGTTTTCTTTTTTCGTCCAGGCACTTTCACTGATGGCACCGAGACGGGGGAAGGTGCAGTAGCCTGCTTTTTCCATATCGGGAACGAATTCCGCCCACAGACATGCCTCGACACCCTTGAGAAGATGTTTGTTCTCGTCGGTGAGTCCTTCGATGTAGGGGTCATATTCATAACAGCTTTTGAGGTTTACCAGACCGTAGGGCAGGTCAAGATAGTAGGCTCTTTCAGGAGAGATAATGAAGGAACGGCCTTTTTTTATTTCGCCTTCTATATCCTTTTTATCCATATCCGTGTTCCAGAACTGCCAGCAGAGGGAGCTGTCGGGCATATAATCCTTTACGCGGTCATTCCACATTATTACCTCCATGCCCTTGTCACGAAGGTAATTGCCTATTCTGCTCAGATAGTAGGTGTGAAGATCACTCGTTTCCTTGAGTCCCTCGTCCTTCATTCTTTTCTGACAGTGGGGACAGAGCTCCCAGCGAGTAGTGGGTACCTCGTCGCCACCGATATGTATGATTCCGTCAGTAAAGATTTCTACGACCTCATCCAGAACTGCCTGCATAAATTCAAAGGTGCTTTCCTTACCTACGCACAAAACATCGTGCTTTACCCCCCATTTGGTAGCAGTGACCATATTGCGGTCGAAGCAGGAGAGAAATGGGTAGGCGGCGATGGCACTTACGGTGTGTCCCGGTGTATCGATTTCAGGGATAACCTTTATATGAAGTGCATGGGCATATTCTACCACTTCCTTCATATCCTCTTTGGTATAATAACCGCTGTGAGGAACGGAATTGAAGTTGGTATGGCTTCTGTAAGAGCCGATTTCCGTCAGAAGAGGATGCTTTTCACTCTGAAATCTCCAGCCCTGGTCCTCAGTGAGGTGCCAATGGAAATAATTCAGCTTGTGCAGAGCCATTATTTCAAGGAAGGTGAAAACTGCTTCCTTGGTGAAAAAGTATCTTCCGCTGTCAAGCATAAAGCCACGGTAGGGGAAGGCAGGTTCGTCCTCAATCTCTGCACTGCACAGGGACAGGTCACCGTACATCAGCATCTGCTTTAAGGTCTGAATGCCGTAAAAGATGCCCGCTTCGGTTCTGCCTCGGATGATGACCTCGTCAGCCTTCACTGAAAGGGTGTAGCCCTCGTCGGCCGAAATCTCATTACAGAGTTCAAATCTTATCTTTTCTTTGCCTGTGCCGAGAAGCTCGAGAGAGAAGCTCTCTGCAAGGAACTTTTTAAGGCTGTTTATTGCTTTGGGAAATTTGTCCGCACCCTCGATTTCACAGTATTTCGTGAGGGTGAAAACTACTGTATCACCTGTGGTGATTTTTTGCGGTTTGGGAATAATGGGATAAATCATATCAGTTTCCTCGTTTTATTAATAGAGTGTTTTTGAAAGGATGAAGCAGGTCCACAGAGCGATTACGAAAAGACCTTCTGCGGGGATAGCAAGCTTTGTGTAGGGACATTTCCAGCCCTTGTCCACGAAGAGAAAGATTGTTCTTGTCACAAAAACGGTGGTGGAGAAGAAAAGACCGCCCACAAGAGAGTGAACAGGTGTGCCGAGTGCTACAGTAAGATAGACAAGGAAAGCACCCAGAGCGAAGGAAATACCACCGTAGTAAACACGGATTTCTGTCTTACCTGCATTGTCCACAGGCTTTACGGAAAAGCTTTCAGCGTTTTTGATAGGGGAGATGATGAACACCACAGCCATACCGAAAAAGTATGCGGCAAGACCGATGACTGCCACCGAAGCAGGGACGTTTGTGAAAAAGAGCTCTTTCATTGATGCGAATAAGGTTTCCATAGGGTTAATTCTCCTTTATTTTATACTATAAGATATAATATCATAAATGTCCGCCGAGGTAAAGGGAATTTTCCGAAAAAAATATCTTATAATACTTGATTTATAGGGAAAAGTATGATATTATACAGATGTTAGTAGTGTAATTCAGAGTGGGCTTTCGAAAAGTCCGCTCTTCTTTGTTGCAAAATTGCATTACGTATTTACAATTGAATATTATTTAAGGAGTGATTTTATGGCAAAGGGAAAGAACACTGTCTCCGTTGTGTGGGAAATGGCAGAGCCTTTGGCACAGGAGCTCGGACTGAGCATCTGGGATGTCCGCTTTCTTAAGGAGGGCGCTGACTGGTATCTGCGTATTTTCATCGATAAGGAAGGCGGAGTAAGTATCGATGACTGTGTGGATATGACACACGCCATCAACAAACCTTTGGACGAAAGCGACCCCATCGAACAGGCTTATTTCCTGGAAGTAAGCTCTCCCGGAGTGGAAAGAGACCTCGTCAGAGACGAGCATTTCAGTGCTTATGTGGGAGAAAAAATCAAAGTAAAAATGATACGCCCCGTCGAGGGTAAGAGAGAGTTCAGCGGAATTCTCGAGGACTATAACGACGGTAATATAACCATAAGAATGTCCGACGAAAGCGGCTTCACCTTCACTAAAAAGGAAGCCTCCTGGATCAAAGCGGACGATTTTGAAATGTAATTACAGGTGACGAATTTAAGAAAGGATGAACAGAAAAAAATGAACAAAGAATTTTTTGAAGCGATCGCACTTCTCGAAAAGGAAAACGGTATCCCTGCGGACTATATGTACGAAAAAATCAAGGCCGCTATCATCTCAGCCACCAAAAACAGCTACGGCAACAGAGACAATGTGGTATGTGACATCGACCCCGAAAAGCAGACAATGGAGGTTTATGTAAGAATCGCTGTAGTTGACGAAATCGAGGAGCCTTTAGCTGAAATGACTCTCGAGCAGGCCAGAAACTATGACGAAAACGCTCAGGTAGGCTCATTCGTTGAAATCTCTCTTGATCCGAAAAAATTCGGCAGAATCGTAGCACAGACAGCTAAAAGTGTTATCCGTCAGGGTATCAGAGAGGCTGAAAAGGAGCTCAAGGCAAAAGAGCTTCAGGACAGAGATCAGGAGGTCGTTACCGCTAAGGTAAACATCGTTTACCCTGACACAGGCGACGCATCCATCGAAATCGGCAGAGTGAACGTAATTCTTCCCAAAAATGAGCAGATTCCCGGTGAGGTTCTCGAACCCGGTCAGCTTATCAAGGTATTCGTTGCTTCGATCAAAGAAGAAAGCGGCACAAGCTATGCCAATATTTCCAGAAAGCATCCCGGTTTGGTCAAGAGACTTTTCGAAACCGAGGTTCCCGAAATTTATGACGGCACGGTACAGGTTATCTCCGTTTCCAGAGAGGCCGGCTCCAGAACCAAGATTGCCGTTATGAGCAACGACGAAAACGTAGACGCAGTAGGTGCATGTATCGGTCCCAGAGGTCAGCGTGTAAGCAACATCGTTGAAACCCTCTGCGGTGAAAAAATCGACATCGTTTCCTACAGTGAAGAGCCCGAAAAATATATTGCTGCTTCTCTTGCTCCCGCTGAGGCTGTTTCCGTTGAGGTTATCAGCGAAAGCCCCAAAAGCTGCAGAGTTGTCGTTCCTGACAGTCAGCTTTCACTTGCTATCGGCAATAAGGGTCAGAATGTAAGACTTGCTGCCAGACTCACAGGCTGGAAAATCGACATTAAGCCTCTGAGTGCAGTAGCAGTAAGCGAATAAGAATAAGAGGGCAAGATAATGAATAAAAAAATGCCCATGAGAAAATGCTTAGGCTGTGGAGAAATGCTCCTTCAGAGAGATCTTGTCAGAGTGGTCAAAACTAAAATTAAGACCGAGGACGAAAATGCTGAGGCAGAGTATGAAATCAGTCTTGACCTGGTCGGTAAAAAGGCAGGCAGAGGCGCTTATGTGTGCAGAAATACACAGTGCTTCGAAAAGGCAATCAAGGCAAAAAGATTTCAGAAGGCACTTTCCTGCGTTATACCTGAGGAAGTCATAGAAAAAATGAGACAGGAGATGGAAAAAGATGAATGATAAATTCCTATCTCTTTTAGGTATGGCGAGAAGGTCAGGTAAACTCAGCACAGGTCACGACGCGGTTATCTCTTCTGTGGTGAAAAATAAAGCGAAGCTTGTTATTCTTTCCTCAGAGGGATCTGACAGACTGAAAAGAGAAATTACCCACGCCTGCAGTTACGGCGGAAAAAACATCCCCGTACTCTTCACTGAATATACCACAGGCGAGCTATCGAAGGCTATCGGAATCAAGGCAGCTGTTATAAGTGTCGATGATGAGGGCTTTGCTAAGGCTACCACAGATAAACATATGAACAATTCAGACAGAAAGGATTGATACTATGCCCAGAGAAAAATACAGAATTCATGAGGTTGCCAAAGATTTCGGCAGCACAAGCAAAAAGGTTATAGAAATTCTGGAAAAAATTTCTGACGAACCCAAAAAGCATACTACCATTCTCGAGGACAGAGAGCTGGACTATATTTTCGAAACAATAACACAGGCTAACGAGGTTGCATCCTTCGATGCATATTTCGCTGCAGGTGAAGCACAGAAGGCAGCTAAGGCCGAACCTAAAAAGACCGATGAGGCTCCTGCTGTCAAGGCTGAGCCCGAAAAGAAGGCTGAAAAGCCCGCCAA
This sequence comes from uncultured Clostridia bacterium, assembly GCA_937901145.1. Lineage (GTDB taxonomy): Bacteria > Bacillota > Clostridia > Oscillospirales > Acutalibacteraceae > UBA6857. The sequence continues at coordinate 7,235 of CALCHE010000156.1, read as the reverse complement.
GGCAGAAAAGAAGCCGGGCGCAAAGGCTGAAAAGGCTGAGAAAAAGCCTGAGGCTAAAAAGGAAGCTCCCAAGGCAGAAAAGAAGCCAGAAGAAAAGAAGACACAGGCTCCCGCTCAGCAGCACAAAAAGGAGCAGAAGGAAAAGCTTATCCAGTCCCGTACCAAGGGTGAAAAGAGACACGTTGACACCAGAAGCAGTAATGTTGACCTGGAAAAGTACAACGAAAAATATGACGAAATGGCTTCACAGGGCGGCAGACGTGACCACGAAATGGGCTCTACAAAGCAGAAGCTTAAGCAGAAGAGTCAGCAGTACAGAAAGCAGGGTACACGCTCCTCAAAGAGAGAAACAGAGGCAGAAAGACTTAAGAGAATTGCTGCTGAAAGAGCCAAGAAAACTCTCGTAGTTAAAATTCCTGAGGAAATCACCGTCGGTGACCTTGCAGAGCTTCTCAGAAGAACGGCCGCTGAGGTTATCAAGGAAATGTTCAAGCTGGGTGTTATGGCCACAGTTAACCAGACCATCGACTACGATACAGCTGAAATCGTAGCCACAGAGCTCGGCGCAAAGGTAGAAAAGGAAGTAGTAGTTTCCATCGAGGAAAGAATTATCGACGACCACGAGGATACCGAGGAAGATCTTCTTCCCAGAGATCCTGTTGTAGTTGTTATGGGTCACGTTGACCACGGTAAGACATCTATCCTTGATGCTATCAAAAATACATCCGTTACAGCCACTGAGGCAGGCGGTATCACACAGCATATCGGTGCTTACAGAGTTGACCTTGACGGTCAGATGATCACCTTCCTCGACACACCCGGTCACGCCGCTTTCACATCAATGCGTGCCAGAGGTGCTATGGCAACAGACATCGCAGTTTTAGTTGTTGCCGCTGATGACGGTATTATGCCTCAGACCATCGAAGCTATCAACCATGCCAAGGCTGCAGGTGTTCAGATTATCGTAGCCATCAATAAGATGGATAAAGAGGGTGCAAATCCCGACAGAGTTAAGCAGCAGCTTACAGAATACAGTCTCGTTCCCGAAGAGTGGGGTGGTGAAACCATCTGTGTTCCTGTTTCCGCTAAGACACAGTTCGGTATCGATTCACTTCTCGAATCTATCCTTCTCGTTGCTGAAATGGCAGAGCTCAAGGCTAATCCGAACAGAGCTGCTAAGGGCGTCGTTATCGAGGCAAGACTTGACAAGGGTCGTGGACCCATCGCTACTCTTCTCGTTCAGAACGGTACACTCAATGCAGGTGACATCGTTGTTGCCGGTCAGTCAGTAGGCCGTGTAAGAGTTATGTCAAACGAAAGAGGTCAGAGAATAAAGACAGCAGGACCTTCAGTTCCTGTAGAAATCACAGGTCTTGACACCACTCCTAATGCAGGTGACTCCTTCGACGTAGCTTCCGACGAAAAGCTCGCAAGAGAGCTTGTTGAAAAGAAAAAGCATGATGCCAAGCAGGCTGAATGGGGTGCACAGCAGAAGGTTACTCTCGATAATCTCTTCTCCTCACTTAAGGAAGGCGAGATGAAGGATCTTAACATCATCGTTAAGGCTGACGTTCAGGGCTCCGTGGAAGCTGTTAAGCAGAACCTCGAAAAGCTTTCGAACGAGGAAGTAAGAGTAAATGTTATTCACGGTGGTGTAGGTGCTGTCAACGAAAGCGACGTACAGCTGGCATCTGTTTCAAATGCGATCATCGTAGGCTTTAACGTACGTCCCGACTCCAACGCTCAGACTCTCGCAGAGCGTGACAAGGTAGAAATGAGAATGTACCGTATCATTTATGACTGTATCGAGGAAATCGAAGCAGCTATGAAGGGTATGCTCGCTCCCAAATTCCGTGAGGTTATCCTCGGTAAGGCTGAGGTAAGAACAGTTATGAACCTTTCCTCTGCAGGTAAGATTGCAGGTAGCTATGTGCTCGAGGGTAAGGTGCAGAGAAGCGCACTCATCCGCGTAGTCCGTGACGGTATCGTTATCACAGAAGACTCTATCTCTTCTCTCCGCCGTTTCAAGGATGACGTTAAGGAAGTGCAGACAGGCTTTGAATGCGGTATCGGTCTTGATAAGTTCAACGACATCAAGGAAGGCGATATCTTCGAAGCATTCATTATGGAAGAATACAGAGATTAATCCTTTAAGGTTAGTATCTTATTCGGAAAGGAAATATAATGGCAGGATTCAGAATTAACCGTGTATCCGAAGATATAAAGCGTGAGGTTATTGCTGTTATAAGAGAGCTCAAGGATCCCAGAGTTATGGGTAAAATGCTCACTGTAGTCCGTGTAGAGGTAAGCTCAGATGCTTCCTTTGCTAAAGTTTATGTCAGCGACATAAAGGGCATAGACTCAGCAAAGGAGGCCGTAAAGGGCCTTACTGCGGCTACAGGCTTCATCAGAAGAGAGGTAGGCTCTGCCCTTCATCTGAGAAAAACTCCCGAGCTTAAATTCATCGCTGATGATTCTATAGAACAGGGATTCAATATGTTTAAAAAGCTGGAAAACGGCAGAAGCGAAAGAGGAACAGACGATGAAGATTGAGTTTTCACGTGCTGTAGAAAGGCTGAAAGAGGCTGATAATATCCTCGTTCTTACCCACAGCAATCCCGACGGTGACACCTTAGGCAGCGGCTTCGCGCTTCTTAGAGCACTTAAAAAAATGGGTAAAAGAGCGAAACTTCTTAATAATGATGTGATACCCGATAAATATGCTTATCTTTATGAGGGCATAGATGCAGACGAATTCGCGGAGGAGTTCATTGTCAGCGTGGATGTGGCAGAAAAGAAGCTTCTGGGTGACAGAATAAGAGAAAAATACGGCGACAGAGTGGACCTTTCTCTCGATCATCACGAGTCCTCGAAGCATTTCGCAAAGGAAACCTATGTGGAGTCTGACAGTGCTTCCGCCTGTGAGATAATCTATACAGTTATAAAGGCTCTGGGCGTTTCTGTGGACAGTGACATAGCTTCCTGTGTTTACACAGGTATGAGCACGGATACAGGTTGTTTTAAATATTCGAATGTTACACCGAGAACACATCTTATCGCCGCTGAGCTTATTTCTCTCGGTGCAGACCACAGTAAAATCAACGAAATAATGTTTGATACGAAAACCTTCGGCAGTATTATGCTCGAAAAGCTCTGCTATGAGAGCCTGGAAATGTTCTGCGAGGGTAAAGTGGCTGTTATCAGTGTAACGAAAAAAATGCTCTCTGACTGCGGTGTGGATAAATCCGCTCTCGATGCCATCAAGCCTATTACAAGGCAGATACAGGGTGTGGGTATCGGTATCACCGTGAAGGAAGAGGATAACGGAAAAACAGGTGTTTCCGTGCGTACAAGTGAGAACTATGACGCTTCAGCGATCTGCGCTCACTTCGGCGGAGGCGGACACATCAGAGCAGGTGGCTGCGAATTCAGCACCACTGTAGAAGAAGCAAAGATCAAGGTAATAGACTATATTGAAAAAGAAATCATATAAGGGAGTGACAGTGTGACAGGCTTTGTATTTTTGGATAAAGAGGAGGGAATGACCTCCTTTCTTGCCGCGAAAAGACTCGGCAGGATTTTCGGTACTAAAAAGGTCGGTCACACGGGTACTCTTGATCCGATGGCGACAGGGGTAATGGTCATCGCCGTGGAGCATTCCACCCGCTTTATCGAGCTCATTTCCGACCATGATAAGGCATACAGGGCGAGATTCCTTTTAGGCAAGACCGCGGACACTCTCGACATCACGGGTGAAATTATTTCCGAAAGGGAAGTTAATGTGAGCAGAGACGAGGTGGAAAGGGCTGTTATGTCCTTTAAGGGTGACATTATGCAGCTTCCGCCTATGTACTCAGCCATAAAAAAAGACGGAGTCCGTCTTTATGAGCTTGCACGGCAGGGGATAGAAATCGAAAGAGAAGAACGACAGGTTCACATTTCTTCTATCAGACTCACCGATGCACAGGAAGATGAATATGAAATTGAAGTTTACTGCTCCAAGGGGACCTATATCCGCTCACTTATTTCCGATATAGGTGAGAAATTAGGTACGGGTGCAGTTATGACCTCTCTTCGCAGAATAAAGGCAAACGGTGTCACCATCGGTCGCTGCCATACTCTCGGAGAATTGGAGCAAATGAAGGAACAGGGTACTCTTTCTGAGGCACTTATGCCTGTTGACTCCTTCATCAGATATCCTGAAATCAGGGTGACCGAACCTCAGGCGAAACGCTTTTCAAACGGCGGAGGTTTAGACATTAACCGCTTCGGCGGTAAAAAAGAGCCGGGCTTTTATAATGTTTATTCACCCGAGGGAAAATTCCTCGGTATCGGTGAAATAGACTCAGAAAGAACGGAGCTTAAGGTAAAAAGAGTTTTTGTGGGCTGAAAATCGTGAACAGGCAGAGAGGAGGAATGAAAGGTGTTTTCCGAAGAGAAAAAGACTGGTGGCACCGCTGTGGCACTGGGATATTTCGACGGTATCCATCTGGGTCATAAGGCCGTTCTGGGTAAAACACTGGAAATGGCAGAAAAAATGGGTCTGACACCCGTAGTTATGCTTTTCGACATTCATCCCCGTAAGCTTCTCACGGGAAGTGTGCCTCCCGTACTTTTAAGTGAGGAAAGAAAAAGGCAGCTTCTTAAAGAAATGGGCTTCGAGGTTTTCGATTTCGATTTCCGCAGGGCGATGAATTATACGGCTGAGGAATTTGAAGAAAAAATACTTGTGCAGGAGCTCAATGCTAAAGTAGTGGTATGCGGTTATGATTATCACTACGGCAAGTGTGGAAAGGGCAGTGCCGAAACCTTAATGAAGAATCTTGAACCGAAAAATATCGGCGTTTATGCACTCCCTCCCGTTTTTTGGGGAGAGGAAGCTGTTTCCTCCACGAAAATCCGTCATCTCATAAGCGAAGGAGAAATCGAAAAAGCAAATGCCATGCTCGGTGATTATTTCACCTATGATTTCACCGTAGAAAGAGGGGACGGCATAGGACACAAAATGGGCTTTCCTACCATAAATCAGTTTTTCCCCGAGGATTTCATAATTCCGAAATACGGTGTTTATGCTTCGAGGGTAAAGCTTGACAGTAAGTACTACTGTGCAGTGACCAATGTAGGAGTAAGACCTACGGTGTCAGGTGAAAGTCTGAGAAGCGAGACCTGTATTTTTGATTTCGAGGGTGATCTTTACGGTAGAAATGTGGAGGTCAGTCTGCTGAAATTTTTAAGAGAAGAAAAAAAGTTTGCTTCTCTCGATGAACTGAAAGAAGCAGTAAATAAAGATATAAAGAAAGCAAAAGAAACTTACAAGGAGACTGAAGACAAATGAGCAAATTGAATGTAAAAGCCATATTTTTTGATTTTGACGATACTCTTCAGAGCAGAAAGGGTGCTTACAGACTTTACTGTGAAGCATTCCTTACTAAATATTTTCCCGACATAAGCGAAGAAGAAAGACTTCAGAAGCTCGATGAAATGGAAGAGCACGTGGACGGAGGGTATAAGGACAGAGAGGTTTATTTTCCTGAAATGATCGATCTGTGGAAATGGGAAAATCATCCTCCTTTACAGGAACTTTACGACTCCTTCAATTACGATTTCGGTAAGTATATCGTTATGCTTGACGGTGCTCTGGATGTGCTCAAGGCAATCAAAGAGAAGGGCTATATTTTAGGGTGTATTACAAACGGTGTATCTTCACTGCAGAATATCAAGCTTGACACAGCCGGCATCAGAGATATGTTCGATGTGGTAGTTGTTTCAGGTGACATCGGTATTTATAAGCCTGACCGCCGTATTTTTGACGAGGCAGTCAGACGTGCTGGTGTTAAAAACGAAGAGGCTCTTTTCGTAGGTGACCATCCCGTAAACGATGTTCAGGGTGCTCTCGGTGCCGATATGCAGGTAGTAAGAATGAACTACGGTGATTTTAAGGGTAAGGGTCTCGGACAGAACACTGCCGCTGAAATCGAAAGCATAACCGAGCTTCTTGAACTTATCTGATAAGGGGTAAAAAACAGAGAAAAGGAAGTTAAAGAAATGATTTGTAAAAACTGTGCAAATATATTCAGCGATGACCTTACTGTCTGCCCCGAATGTGACACTCCCGTAAGCGGGGCAGTGAAAAAAGATATTGATGAAGTGATTTCACTCGCTCTGGGTGAATTCGAGGACATTTCCTCCTCAGACGGAAGCCTTTCCGAAAAGGAAGAGGTTTTCGCTCCTCCCGTATATAAAAGAGAAATTCCTCTTAAAGAGGAAAAGCTTGCTGTCAGAGAAGTGAAGGTACAGGCTCCACAGCAGAGAGAAAGACATAAAATGAAAAAAATGTCCAAAAAAGAGAAGGGTGCCTTCAATTTCATAATCTCTCTTATGAGTGTTGTCTTTGTAGTGATAGTGGCACTGACAGGAATAAGTCTCGGAACAGATGTGTTCAAAAAGGACGAGGACAGCGTTATGGCTATGGCTCTTTCAGGCTTTTCTGTCGCAGAAACGGCAGAGCTTGAGGAGTATCTTTCCCGTATTTCCGTAGCTGCTTACAGTGGCTTTGACAGGGAACAGGATGTAATAGTCGATGTTATGGAATTTCTCCGACCCTATGATGCAGGTGGACTTTACAGTCGTTTTTACGGAAATGCAGAGCTTACTGTAAACAAGGCAGACCCTAACGGTCGCTTCTCCAACGAAAACGGTGACTACAGCTTTTATGCTCTTGATAGCGAAAAGGTGGATAAAATACTTGCTACCTTCGGCTTTGACATAAACCATAATGTCAATGAAAAAGATTTTTACTTCTATGACGGTAAATACTATTTCGCAAATAACGGTGATTATGCTTTCAATACAGGTATCGTTGCCGACATAAGCTCCTCGAAGCGTATACAGGACGGAAGCTATTACGTAGAGTGCAGCTTCTATGCTGAGGACTCAGAGACCGAGGACAGCAGTTATCTCGAAACATATATTATTCTCGATAAGGCTGCAGACGTAGCTGAAGGAGAAAGTCCTTGGAGACTCAGCAGGATATCTCACACTCCCGTTTTCGATGCTACAGGCTTTATGATAAAGGATAAAAGCGGTAAAAACGAGCTTTCCTATACTATCGAAAAGCAGACAATTCAGTCTGTGACGAAGGACGGAACCGTTTATGCCGAGTATAATCTGGAATATCCTCTTTTCAAAGGTAACACCGAAGGCGAAAAAGAAGTAAACAGAATGTTTGCTGAGCT
>CALCHE010000155.1 GCA_937901145.1 uncultured Clostridia bacterium | reverse complement strand
ATGGGGCTTCTGTACTGACAGGAAATCATAAGGTAACGGATGGGCTCATAGCCGTACTGCTCAGCTACATCACGGACAGTGAAGAAATTACCGAGAGATTTGGACATTTTAACCTTGTCTACTGTAATAAAGCCGTTATGCATCCAGTATCTTGCGAAGGGCTTGCCGTTACAGCATTCGCTCTGTGCCACTTCGTTTTCGTGGTGAGGGAATACAAGATCCTGACCGCCGCAGTGAATATCGATGGTTTCACCGAGATAGCGTCTTACCATAGCGGAGCATTCGATATGCCAGCCGGGTCTGCCCTGACCCCAGGGTGATTCCCAATAGGGTTCGCCGGGCTTCGCACTCTTCCAGAGAGCAAAGTCCATAGGCTCTCTTTTGACTTCGCCTACGTTAATACGTGCGCCTGCTTCAAGATCCTCTAAGGGCTGATGTGAAAGCTTTCCGTATTCCTCGAATTTCTTTGTGCTGAAGTAAACATCACCGTTTACCTCGTAAGCATAACCCTTTTCGATAAGAGTGGAAACGATGTCGATAATCTCACCGATATTTTCTGTTGCCTTGGGATGAGTTGTGGCCTCACGTACATTCATACCCTTGGCATCAGTCCAGAATTCCTCGATGTACTTTTCTGAAATATCCTTGAAGGTTACACCTTCTTCATTTGCACGGCGGATAATCTTGTCGTCAATATCAGTGAAGTTCTGAACGAAATTAACCTTATTACCTCTGTATTCGAGATAACGGCGCATTACGTCGAAAACACAGAGAGGTCTGGCATTACCGATATGAATGAAGTTATAAACCGTGGGACCGCAGGCATAGATTTTGTATTCGCCTTCGGTAAGAGGGATTAATTCTTCCTTTTCTCTGGTGAGAGTGTTAAAAATTTTCATTGTTTTTCTTCCTCCATTTTCTTTATTTGTTTTTCTAATCTTTCAATTTTCATTTTTAATGTGCATATTTCCTGAGAGAGCGGGTCAGGAGTGTGGATATGGTCGAGTCTGTCTACCTTTTTACCGTTTCTCCTTACTACTCTGGCGGGAGTGCCGACAGCTGTGCAGTTATCGGGAATTTCCGAAAGAACCACCGATCCCGCAGCTACATTTGAATTATCGCCTATACGGAAGGGACCGAGCACCTTGGCACCTGCACCGACTAAAACATTATTGCCTAAAGTAGGATGTCTTTTTCCGTGATCCTTACCTGTACCGCCGAGAGTGACTCCCTGATAAATGGTACAGTCATCACCGATAATAGCTGTCTCACCGATAACCACTCCCGTTCCGTGGTCGATAAAAAATCTCTTTCCTATCTGTGCACCGGGATGAATTTCGATGTTTGTCTGCTTAACACAGTGCTGTGAAATAGCACGGGCTAAAAAGAACATTTTATGATTCCAGCACCAATGAGCTCTTCTGTAAGCTCTGACCGCCTTATAGCCGGGATAAAGAAGCATAATTTCTATATTACTTCTGGCCGCAGGGTCTCGGTCTTTGACACACTGAAGGTCTTCTTTTAATCTATTAAACATATTCTACCACCTATTTATAAAAAATTAAACCTCTGTACCGAAAAAATTTCGGACAGAGGCGTAAAAAACGCGGTTCCACTCTGACTTATTACTCTGACTACGCGATGATAGCCGTGCCGTTAACGCCGGTTTACGCCCTCGGATACTTTGCTTCCCCTCGGGTGCTGACGGGTGCATTTCATCACTTCTTCATCAGAGCACTCTCACCTTACTGCTCCTCTCTGAGACGAAGGGGATGTGATTACTTCTCCCTTTTAACGCATTTGAATATTACTTTAGTACATTATACACAGCAGAGTCAGTTTTGTCAACTTATTTTTAAAATATACAGAATTAATAATTATGTTAAAAAGCAGGCTTTTCCGCAGAGTTTTCCACATTTCACAGTAAATAAGAGATGTGGAAAAGTTCCCTTATTTTCCTTTTCATTATCATTATTATTTTCTTTTTTATTATTCTTTTTATTTGGTACAAAACGATGCAAAATAATGCAAATGCATCAGCTCGAATATGCTGCTTTCTGTTCCTTTACATCTTCCCATCTTTTCTTTGCCGCTTCGACTCTTTTCTGACAGGTTTCCTGGTATTTTTTATGATTTTTATCAAGGCAGTCGATTATGCGGTCGTAGCAGAGCATCAGTGAGCGGTCTTCGAAATAAGTCTCCTCGTCATATTTGTCATATTTCAGAACTGCCTTAAGCAGCTTTCCGCATTCTTCATCGGTAAGCATATCAAACATACGCTCGAAATCGTGGTGAATAAGCATGGCGTGTTTCATATTTTTCGTCCTTTCTTAATGATTTTATCCCTCAAAAAAAGAGAAGATAGACAGTACAGACTGCGTGTTTATCCGCAGAAATAATACTGTCTATATATTAAGTTTAGCCGAAAAAATTGCACTTGTCAAGGTTAAAAAGCACAATTTATTTTTTGCTGTTTTCGGGGTGTTTTTTGCGTAAAATGCGCAAAAATCAGTAATTTCCCATGTATAATTTTTTTTAGGGGCAAGACACACTCCTGTGATAGGGTTAATTTTCGGTTTGAAAATAATAAAAGGCGGAATGAGCCATCCTGCCCAGAGATTATTTATCAAAAATTGGCTCGGCAAGATAAAAAGATCCGTTACCATCTTCCTTATAGACATAAATTCCCATATCAGCGCTATGAGCCGTTATAACATTATTTTCATCTATGTTAAGGCTTTTGAAATCCCAATCACGCCAATGTTGGTTCGGTTCATAAATCAGATTTCCGTTATAATCTTCCACATAAAATGTTACATCATACTCGGTAATCACCGGTACGACTTTGTACATACCGTTTTCAAGTATCCAATCTGCTGTATAAGGAGTACCGTCTATAATGTCATAATGAATATTATGTAAAGCTAAAAATGCAGAAGCTGACAGAACAATCACCACCGCAAGAGCTGACAGAATAATTTTAACTTTTTTATTCATATATTTCACCTCTGATACATACTAATGAAACCACTTAAAATCAGATTTAATTTTTTAGTTGCCGAATAAAGCGGACACGGCAAGCCGTGTCCCTACGTAATCAATGTATTTATTTGACGGTGCTTCATTTGTTCATTCAATAAAGCTTCTCCGCGTTTGTGCATTGCACATTGAGAATTGCGAATTAATTTAACTTTTCACCCACAAGGTCGCAGTCATCCACAGCGATGATCTTCACTCTGATGAACTGACCCTGATAAAGCTCATCCTCAGTGGAAATAATAACATTCGTATCAATTTCAGGCGAGTCCATATAGGTTCTACCCATATAAAGCATATTATCCTCATCGAAGCCGTCAACTATTACGGTCATTTCCGTACCGATTCTGCTTTCCTGCTTACGGGAGAAAATCTCATACTGCTGCTGCATAATGATTTCGGCACGGTGATTTTTTATTTCGTCATCAAGCTGTCCGTCCATTTTCGCAGCTAAGGTTCCCTCTTCGGGAGAATAGGCAAAACAACCGAGACGGTCGAACTGATTTTCCTTTATGAATTCAGCGAGAGTTTCAAACTGCTCGTCGCTTTCCCCGGGAAAACCTGTAATAAATGTGGTACGGAGAACCACATCGGGAATTTTCGCTCTTATCTTTCTGATAAGTGCTGTAAGCTCATCTGCAGAGCCTCGACGGTTCATTTTCTTCAAGATTTCACCGTCTGCGTGCTGTAAAGGAAGGTCAATATAATTGCAGATTTTATCTTCTTCAGCGATAGTATCGATAAGCTCGTCGGTCATACATTCGGGATAGCAGTAAAGTATTCTTATCCACTCGATGCCATCGATTTTACACAGCTCTCTGAGAAGTGAAGGAAGCTTATATTCACCGTAAAGGTCGATACCGTAGCGTGTGGTATCCTGTGCCACGACGATAAGCTCCTTTATGCCACCTTTGGCAAGGTCTTCTGCTTCGGCTATTATACTTTCCATAGTGCGGCTTCTAAATTTGCCTCGGATAGAAGGAATGGCACAGTAGGTACAGCAGTTCGAACAGCCCTCTGCTATCTTCAGATAAGCCCAATGAGGGGGTGTGGTGAGCAGTCTGCCACCGTCAAGAGAAAGATCATACTTGGACGGGAAAAGAGCGCATTTGTCCCCTTTCAGGACATTTCTGCACACCTCAGCTATTTTTCCGTTGGCACCGATACCGATACAGGCATCTACCTCGGGAATTTCGTTCATTACCTCTTCCTTATATCTTTCGGCAAGGCAACCTGTGACAACTATACCCTTGATTATACCGTCATTTTTAAGCTCGGCGGCATAGAGTATATTGTCTATCGCCTCTTTCTTCGCATCGTCTATAAAGCCGCAGGTATTGATAATCACTACATCAGCCTGCTCAGCTTCGGGCACAATCTCAAAGCCCTCGTCACAAAGTGAAGAGAGAAGCATTTCTGCATCGACCTGATTTTTCGGACAGCCTAACGAAATCATTCCTATTTTATTCATCGGACACCTCTAAATTATATTCTTCATCCTCAGCAATCTTGTTAAAAGCGGACTTAATCTCACTGAAAGAATAGCCCATTCTCATAAGAGAAGCCACGGTTTTCTTTATTCCTTTTTCGTCGGAAAGAAGGCGGAGATATTTTCTGTTAATAAGTGCACAGAGCTCATCCTCACCGAAATCAGCTTCTTCGAGGACAAAAGAAATAATCTCCCTGTCCACACCCTTACGGTAAAGCTCCTGCTCTATTCGCCTTCTGCCGTATTTTTTTATATTTATCAGCTCTCTGACATACATACGTGCGAAACGTTCATCATCCACATAGCCCTCGCTGCAGAGCTTCTCCACAGCATATTCGGCACTTTCTCCGTAACCCTTCTGTCGGAGCTTAAGCAGTAATTCTTTAGCCGAATGGTCACGGCGCGAAAGATAGCTGACAGCACAGTTATAGGCACGGCGTTTTTCTGCATTTTCACCCAAAAGGACAAGCTCTTCTCTGCTGACCTCTTTACCCTGATAAATTCCCATAACAGCAAAATAAGCCTTGTCAACAGTGAAATAATATTCACCGTCGACAAGAACATGGATTTTATCGCCTTTGCCTTCTTTGAAATTAAGTTTCATTATTATATATTATTAATCATCATCGTCTACAGCGATATCGATTCTCGCTCTGACGCTTGACGGACTTCTTTTAATCGGTGTAGGCACGAAAATTTCAGGCTCTTTTTCTTCCTTATCTGTGCCTGACTTTTCATCCTTGAGCTTTTTAACACAGTCGCGGATTTTATTTTCGATTTCCGCACAGAGTGATTTTTCCTTCTGAAGAAGAATTTTTACATTATCTCTGCCCTGTCCGAGACGGGTTTCACCGTAAGAGAACCAGGCACCGCTCTTTTTAATGATGTCAAACTTAACACCAAGGTCTACAATTTCGCCGAATTTAGAGATACCTGTACCGTACATAATGTCAAACTCAGCCTCTTTAAAGGGAGGAGCCACCTTATTTTTTACTACCTTAGCACGGGTTCTGGCACCGATAAATTCATTACCGGTAGCCTTTAACTGCTCGATCTTTCTGACATCAATTCTGACAGATGAATAGAATTTGAGAGCGCGTCCACCTGTGGTTACCTCAGGATTACCGTAAACTACGCCTACCTTTTCACGCAGCTGATTGATAAAGATGACGAGAGTATTAGACTTAGCCACTACGCTGGTGATTTTTCTGAGAGCCTGTGACATGAGACGGGCGTGAAGACCCACATGACTGTCGCCCATTTCTCCCTCGATTTCAGCTCTGGGAACGAGAGCTGCTACGGAGTCAACTACGATAACATCGAGAGCTCCCGAACGTGCAAGTGCTTCAGTAATAGAAAGAGCATCCTCACCGTTATCGGGCTGTGAAACGAGAAGAGAGTCAACATCGACACCGAGGCCTTTGGCATATACAGGGTCGAGAGCGTGCTCAGCATCGATAAATGCCGCCTCACCGCCTGCCTTCTGTGCTTCAGCGATACAGTGAAGTGCGAGAGTAGTCTTACCTGAAGACTCAGGACCGTAGATTTCTACTATTCTGCCCTTAGGAAGTCCGCCGATACCTGTAGCGAGGTCAAGACCGAGTGAACCCGTGGAAATAGCCTCCACATTCATTTCCGTAGTCTGACCGAGTCTCATAACGGCACCTTTACCGTACTGCTTTTCTATCTGCGCCAGAGCGGCGTTCAATGCACTGTTTTTATCTGCCATAAAATTTTCCTCCGTGTCGTACAAATGTTCGATGAGCTTATTATACATTATTTAAAATAAAAAAGTCAACAGTTTTTTTAAAATAGATTAAAAAATGACTTCAAAAAAATAAATTAAAATATTTTCAAAAAACACTTGCATTTTCCTTTCTTTTCTGCTATTATATCTTCTGCTTATGTATGTTTAATTATTTTAAGGAGGTGCGGTACATGGCAAAATGCGAATATTGCGGTAAAGATGTTGCTTTCGGCATCAAAGTTTCCCACTCACACAGACGTTCTAACAGAACATGGAAACCCAACGTTAAGCGTGTAAAGGCTATCGTAAATGGCTCACCCAAAAGAGTTTACGCTTGCACACGTTGCTTACGTTCAGGTAAGGTTACTCGCGCTATCTGATTTTAGTATATCGGTAATCCTTGGACTTTCTCAGAAGAGAGAGTCCTTTTTTCTTTTCATTAATATATTAAAAGGCAGTTTCCTGAATTAAGAAACTGCCTTTTATAATCAGATGTTATTTATTAGCATTTATGAAATCGATGATTTCTTCCTTGGTATGAAGACCTACGAGTCTCTCCTTTTCCTGTCCGTCCACAAAAAGCACAAGACAGGGAATGGACATAATACCCATCATAATAGCATATTCGTTTTCTTCATCGCAGTTAAGCTTACACACTTTGACCTCACCGTCAAGCTCATCGGCAAGCTCCTCAATAACAGGACCGAGCATCATACAGGGCTGACACCAGGGAGCCCAGAAATCCACGAGAACAGGCATTTTAGTTTCCTTGGTTACTTCCTCTGCGAAATTCATTGAATCAAGTTCGATATATGACATAAAAAATCCTCCTTATATGATAAATTTGACTTTTTTCACCCGATTATACCAAGATATGATATTTATCAGTAAAGCTTGGTCGGTAATGTTAGTATATCATAATATTTTGCATAATTTCAATACTTAAAGAAAAATTATAATCTTTCGATGAAAAAATACCACCCACCCCCAGAGACGAGTAATCGGCCGTAAAAAAAATAAAAGAGACTATTCTCTCGAATAATCTCTTT
>CALCHE010000154.1 GCA_937901145.1 uncultured Clostridia bacterium | reverse complement strand
CCCTCACCGCAAACGGCAAAATCGAATACAAGTGCTCCTGCGGTGATATAGAGAAAACCGAAACAATTGCAAAGATTAAATCCCTCACCCTCTCTGCAACATCCTACATCTACGACGGCAAAAACAAAACTCCTAAATTGACCGTTAAGGATGCAAACGGTAAAACTCTTGTTAAAAATACTGACTACAAAATCACCGTTGCATCAAAGAGAGCAGGCATAGGCAGATATACTGTAAAAGTTGCATTTATAGGCAACTACAGCGGAACAAAGAATCTCTATTTCTACATTCTTCCCGGTAAGCCTGCAACAGTGAAATCTGCTTCACAGGGCACAACATCAAATAAGCTTACCTGGTCTGCAGTTACCGGTGCAACAGGTTACACACTTTACTACTACAGCAATTCAAAAAAGGCTTATGTGAAGATCAACACCACAACAAACACAACCTATACAGTAAAGGGTCTTCTTACAGGTACAAAATACACATTCAAAATCGTAGCATACGGTAAAACTTCTTCAGGCAAGGTGTACGACAGTGAAACTTATGCACTCCTCAAGTCTGCTACAAAGACAAAGACACCTGCACTTACCAAAGTAACAGCTTCATCCACAAAGGGCAAAGCATATGTTTACCACACAGATGTCAAGGGTGAAACAGGCTACACGGTTTACTACTCAACAAGCAAAACAACAGGCTTCAAGAAGTATGCAAACTTCAAGGCAGATACAACCCGCTGTGACATTACAAAGCTTACAAGCGGCAAGACCTACTATTTCAAGGTTCGCACCTACATCAAAACCGACAGTGGATATGTTTATTCTGCATGGAGCGATATTATGGGTGTAAAGGTCAAATAAAAAGTTAATAAATCAGAGAGGAACGGTGTTTTCGGGGTGGAAAAGAGAAAAAACAGTAAAGGATTTATCTTGTCTCTGCTGATTTCTCTTGCCTTTAACCTGGAATGGACTGTTCCTGCGTGGATATTTTTAGCTTTACATTTATGGAAAGGGATTTCTCTTTGGTGGTTTATCGGCTCAATAGTACTGTGGGTGCTGTTCGTTATGCTTAAAGCTTTTGTTTCGGCTCACTCACAAGAGCAGGCAATTACAAGGACCTACCGAAGGAGAATAAGAATCCTTATTCCAAAAAATAATCAACAAAAGGAGAAAATATTATGGGACTTATTAAGGCTGCGTTCGGTGCGGCAGGCGGCGTAATGGCTGACCAGTGGAAGGAATTTTTCGTTTGCGAGTCATTACCTAATGATGTCCTTATGAGAAAGGGACAGAAAAAAACAACAGGACGCTCATCAAACTACAAGGGTGATGAAAACATTATCACATCAGGCTCGGGAATAGTTGTAGCTGACGGTCAGTGTATGATTATCGTTGAGCAGGGCAAGGTTGTCGAGGTTTGTGCAGAGCCGGGTGAATTCACCTATGACGCTTCAACAGAGCCGAGCATTTTTGCAGGTTCATTCGGTGACAGCATAAAGGCAACCTTCAAGAATATCGGTAAGCGTTTCACCTACGGCGGTGAAGCACCTAAGGATCAGAGAGTATATTATTTCAATACAAAGGAAATACTCGACAATAAATTCGGAACACCCAATCCATTTTCATTTGAGGTTGTCAATAAAAGGCTTAATCTCTTCCGTACCGTTCAGGTAAGATGTAACGGTATCTATTCCTATAAGATTACTGATCCGCTTCTTTTCTATACGGAAATCTGCGGCAATGCGACCTATGAGTTTACAAGAGCAGAGATTGACGGACAGCTTAAGGTTGAGCTTATCGATGCACTTCAGCCTGCCTTTGCAGAGCTTTCAGCACTTGAGCTTCGTCCTGCACAGATTCCCGCACATACTGCAGAGCTGAAAAATGCTGTAAATAACGCTCTTAAATATACCTGGACAGAAAAGAGAGGTATTTCCGTTTCCTCTATCGCTATGAATCCCATCAGCCTTACTGATGAAGACAGAGCGGTAATTCAGCAGATGGAGGACGATGCAACTCTTGGCTCGAATCCCTTTATGATGGCTGGCAGAGAGGCTGCTGCAAGAGCAAAGGCTATGGAATCCGCTGCAGCTAACCCAAACGGAGCTATGATGGGCTTTATAGGTATGAACATGGCTATGGGTGCCGGTGGTGGCGGATTTGATCCGATGGCTATGTATAATGCCGGTGTTCAGCAGCAACAGACACAGCAAGCTCAGCAACAGACAGCTCCTGCCCCCGCACCTGTTCAGGACGGATGGAAATGTGCTTGCGGAGCCACAAACACAGGTAAATTCTGTGCAGAATGCGGCTCACCCAAGCCTGTAGCTGAAGGCTGGACCTGCTCCTGCGGTGCAGTGAATAAGGGTAAGTTCTGCCCCGAATGCGGCAGCAGAAAGCCTGAGGGTGCACCGCTTTATCAGTGTGACAAATGCGGCTGGAAGCCCGAAGACCCCCACAATCCGCCGAAGTTCTGTCCCGAATGCGGTGACATCTTCGACAGTAATGATGCAAACTGAAAATTAACTGAATTTACATAAAGGAGAAAATTATTATGGGACTTTTTGACAAGAAAAACTGCGATTTCTGCGGTGAAAAAATAGGTATGCTCGGAAACAGAAAGCTTGAAGACGGTAATATGTGTAAGGACTGTGCTAAAAAGCTTTCACCCTTCTGCGACGACAGAAGACGCTCAACCGTTGAACAGATAAGACAGCATCTGCAGTACCGTGAAGAAAATAAAAATGCTCTCCGTGCATTCTCACCCACACTTGTATTAGGTGAGGATAAGAAGGTTTATATTGACCGGATGAAGGGCAACTTTGTTGTTTCCCGTTTTAAGCCCGGCTCATGGGACGAAGAAAATCCTGATGTTATGCCTATTTCTTCCATTACCTCCTGCGGTCTTGATATCGACGAGGACAGAGATGAAATCAGCACACAGAACGGTCAGGGTCAGAGCGTAAGCTATAATCCTCCGCAGTATAAGTATTACTATAACTTCAAGCTTAAATTCCTTGTAAATAATCCCTATTTCGATGATTTCGAGGTAAGACTCAATAACTTCCGTGTAGAGGGTATGGGCTCGATGGAATATAACCGCTATCAGAAAATGGGTATGGACATTATGGCGGCTCTCGGTGTAAACGGTGCTGTTAATATGACAGGCGGCATGGGAATGAACAATATGGGCATGGGAGGTATGCCTATGAATAATATGGGCTACGGTCAGCCTAACCCTTACGGTCAGCAGATGCCTCAGCAGGGTATGTACGGTCAGGGTCAGCAGATGGGCTACGGTCAGCCTATGGGTCAGCCCTACGGACAGCCTCAGGGCGGATATCAGCAGCCCTACGGACAGCCTCAGGTTAACCCTTATCAGCAGAATGCTTATGCACAGCCTCAGCAGGCAAATCCCTATTCTCATCAGATGCCTCAGAATAATGCTGCCTTTGCACAGCCCGCATCAGCCACATGGACCTGTGAATTCTGCGGTGCAGTCAATGAAGGTGCTTTCTGCACAGGCTGCGGTAACAAAAGATAAATAAAAGTGAAAACAAAGCTTGTTATATTTCTCGCTCTTATCATTCTGATTATATTATCAGGTCTTGCGGTTAAAAGATATATCGATAACAGTGTGGTTGATAAGCACGGAATGATAAGAGAGGATGAGAAAACCACCGTGATTTACGGTGATACGACTACAAAATAAAGGAGTTGATTAAATGTCAGCTTTATTAGAACAGAAGTGTCCCCGCTGTGGCGGTGCCGTAGAATTCAATGCCGGAACACAAACACTTAAATGTCCCTACTGTGACACAGAATTTGACATAGCTGCTATGGAGCAAGCCGCACAGCAAAGTGCCGGTATCGGTCAGGATAATTTTCAGTGGAATTCACAGGGAGCCCGGTGGCAGGCTGATGAAATAAACGGTATGAGTGTTTACACCTGCAAATCCTGTGGCGGTGAAATCGTAGCTGACGAAACAACAGGTGCCACATCCTGTCCCTACTGCGGAAACCCTGTAGTTATGACCGGTCAGTTTGCAGGCGGTCTTAAGCCTGACCTTATCATACCCTTCAAATACGATAAAAAAGCCGCCAAGGATGCCCTTAATAAATATATTGCATCCAAGAAAATGGTACCGAAGATATTCAAGGATCAGAACCATATCGATGAAATCAAGGGTGTTTATGTGCCTCACTGGCTTTTTACGGGTACAGCTGTAGCTGACGCTCAGTTCAAGGCGGAAAAGAATCGCAGATGGTCCGACAGCAACTACAACTACACCGAAACCTCATACTTCGACTGCTACAGAAGCGGTAATATGGATTTTGCCAATATTCCCGTTGACGGCTCAACCAAAATGGATGATACACTTATGGAGTCTATTGAGCCTTTCAATATAAATGAGGCAAAGCCCTTCAGTACAGCTTATATGGCAGGCTTCCTTGCCGACAAGTATGATGTGGATCTTGATGCTTGTGTGCCGAGAGCAAACGAAAGAGTAAAAAACAGTGTTGTTTCCGCACTTCATGACAAGGTTTTCGGCTATGATGTTGTTATGCCTGAATGCTCTCAGGTTAATATCGCAAACGGCTCCTATTCCTATGCGCTTTATCCCGTGTGGATTCTTAACACCACCTGGAACGGAAAAAAATACACCTTTGCCATGAACGGACAGACAGGCAAATTTGTCGGTGACCTTCCTCTCGATAAGGGTGCCTTCTGGAAAAAGGTTGCAGGTATTACAGTGCCTCTGACAGCGGTTGCCTATGCCATTCTCTGGGCAATAGGAAGTATGTAAGGGAGGTAAAGAAAAATGAAAAATAAAGCTTTTGCAATTTTAACAGTTCTTGTTCTTTGCCTCGCTATGGTAATTCCTGTCTCGGCGGCAGGTACATACATTTTCGACAGTACAAATATGATAGGTCAGCTTTCTTCACTCGAAGCAGTGGCACAGAATATCGAGGACACCTACGGCTTCAGTGTGCTTCTGACCGTTACCGACACCACGGGCGACAAGACAACCTATGAATACGGAGAAGCACTTTATGAAGCAAATGCAACTAAGGCTGACGGTCTTATTCTTATCTATGACTACGGTGCAAATGTTTATAATTTTTACCGTGCGGGCAAGGCTGAGGAGCTTTTCACCAATGATATTCTTGAGGGTACTGTATGGAATGCCTTCGCATACACAGAAACCTATTATGACGGTGCTATCGGCTATTACAATGCAGTCGAAAGCATTCTGAAAACAAACAATGTAACTGCACCTGTGGCTACTACAGAGGCTACAACAGAATTTGTTTCTACAGACAGAACTCTTCCTTTGGTAGTGGATGATGCCGATGTGCTTACCGATGCCGAGGAAGCAGACTTTACTGCAAAGCTTGAAGCACTTGGCGATAAGTACAATATGGATGCGGCCATTCTTACGGTTGATAGCTACGGCGGTAAAACAGATAGAGCTTATGCTGATGACTACTTTATAGAGATTGGCTACGGCCGGGGTGAAAACAAGGACGGCTTTCTGTTTGTTTTCAACACCGGAAAAGAGGACGGCACAAGAAACGTTTATCTTGCTACCCACGGCTCTGCTATTGAATATATCACTGATTTCGAGATTGATGTTATCTTTGAAATGATGATTCCGAAGCTTACAAACGGTGAATATGCGGAGGCATTTGAAACCTTCATAAATGAAGCTGACAATGCCATTGATCCGAGCACACCTGTTTATGTTTATCCTGCGAGCATTCTTATCGGTTTTGCGATTGCCTTTATTATCGTGAAAATTCAGGCTTCAAAGCTTAAGACCGTAAGAAAGCAGGCAGATGCCGCAAGCTATGTGGCTAATGTTCAGCTTACTTATCAGTACGATAACTTTATGTACAGTGATGTCAGCAAGGTTAAGAAGAGCAGTGACTCATCCTCATCAGGCGGAAGCTCAACTCATACCAGCTCCTCAGGTGATACCTTTGGCGGAAAAGGCAGAAATTTCTGATAAAAACATAAACGGTGTATGTTATGTACACCGTTTAATGCTTAGGAAAGGAGATAATATATGAAAAAAATAACTGTTATTATGTCTTTGATTCTCTGTCTTTTCATTCTTGCCTCCTGCGGTGGAGGAGAAGATAAAGAGACTACTCTTGCTCCCGAAACTACGACTGAGGAAACAACTTCGGCAGAGGTGACTACTACTGAAGCGACAACCACTGAAGCAACTACAACCGAGCCTGTAACACAGTCAGAGAGTGAAAAAGCTCTCGGTGAATTCCGCAAGCAAATGAAGGACGAAAAATATCTTTGCGGTGTGGCATATCTCGGCTATTACAGTGAGGACATCGGTGTTATTATCGAGGATTTGCAGTATAAGGGTATTTATAAAAAGCATCCCTTCCTCGATGAATTCAGACGAAAGGATTTCCATTCTCTTGAGGGTAGTGAGCTTTATGCCGTAATACCTGCCGAGGGTGTGGAGGTTACGGTAAACGAATATGCCTTTAACGAAAACGGTATCGGCTATGGGAAGAAAAGAGTAGCCGTAAGTGACGGAGAAATTCTTTTTCTCAGAGGTAATGTGAGCGATATTATGCCTAACCTTCAGCTCATAATCACCGACGAAAAGGGAACCATCACCGAATATCTTCCCTCAATGAGTCTGGAAAACGGCTACCTTAGTAAGGGTCAGCAGATATGGGATTTCTCACCCTATGAGTTTCTCGGCGGTCATTTCGGCGGTCACACAGCAGGGAAAGAGGATATGCCGAACTTTATCGGCTCCTGGTGGGGCGAATATAAGCTTAAGGGTGAGATTCTTTCTCTTTCTGTGGAGCTTAAGGAAAACGGTGAAGCCACTTATGTTTACGGCCTTGGCAACAGTGAGGTTTATGAATCCTTTGAGGGCTCATGGTATAAGGAAGACGGCGACAAAATCAACCTTGTTATGTACGGCGGTCCCGACAGCTTTGACGGAAACGAAGCGGACAGCACCGAAAAATATGAGTTTAACGGCATTTTCAGCTGGAGCTGTACCGACACCAACGAAATGTTCCTGGAGCATATCAGCGGTAATTCATTCCTTAACGGTACCGACGGTAAAACCTTCTGTTTTGAAAAGGTAATCGAAGAGTATTAAGCCTCACCTGAAAGGGTGAGAGGACCGATTGCAGTTTAGAGGTTCCGATATATTGTCATTTATGCACCCTGCACAAAAACAGGGTGCTCTTTTTTTACTTAAAGACCCTACATTTGTAGGGTGACTTTGCTTTTTAGAAAATAGTATAATTTAAGTGTGAAAGATTATCTTAAAAGGCGGTGATGTATTTTGGAGGGAGTAAAGAGCCGTAATCTCTTTGACACCTTCACCATTTCACCCTTCTCCTGTTTCCGTTATAACTTTGACGGGCCGACGGGGAAGCGGGTGCTCTTTATCGAAAGTGAGGAAAAGCATTTCACCCTTTCCTTTGAGGAGGGTATGGCCTGTCTTGATGTCCGCAGTTCGGAAAGAAGACCTCACACCGAGGCGGAGTACGAAAACGGCAGAGGCTATATCCATCAGCTGAGGATAAGAGATGTTTCGAATTTTGTCTTCTTCCATTTCGAGTATCACGATTCCGAGGGCAAGACCTATCTTCTCCCCGGTCAGATGCGGGGTAAGGAGGGCTACACCTGGTCTGAGAGTGAGGTAGAGCCTATTCTGGTGGAGATAATGAACAGCATCACTCTTAATGAAGAAACAGAGCCTCCTTCTGTTTGTGCCAAGACAGACGGCAAGGCTGAAAAAACAATATGGCAAAGAATTAAAAGTATTATTTCTTAAAGGAGGAAATATTATGAACACAAGTAAAAAACTTATGGGTATAATACTTGCGGTGCTTGTGCTTATGGTGTGTGCTGTATTTACCGCGAGTGCGGCAGATGAGGTTATCACCGAAGCATCGGCAACAATTACGACACCCGTGCCGGGCGAATATCTTGATATGAACCCTGTTTCGGGAGATGAAAGCAAATATACCGTAAAGGTAGATAAATGCTATGCACCTTATGACAGTACCTATGACGTGAGCAAGCCTTTTGACTACAATACAGAATACAGAGTACGAATTCTGTTTACACCAAAAGCGGGCTACACCTTTGACAGCAGTACGGTTTATAAGGTTAACGACCAGACAAACACAGGCAACACCGGTTATAGCGGAAGATTGAGAGAGGCAAGATTCAGGACACCCTATCTGTCAACTCCCGAAGGTCTGGGTTATGTGATAGCAGAAGACGGAACAGTTTCAATTAAGGCCTACTACGGCACAGGTAAGAACGTTGTAATCCCTGCTGAAATCGAAGGCAAAAGAGTAATTCAGATAGATTATGAAGCTTTTTACGGTGTTGATGTTAAAAGCATTCATATTCCCGCCGGCGTAATGTGGGTTGAAGACGCTTTTATGGGTTGTACTACTCTGGAAAGCATTACTGTTGATGAAAACAGCACAGCCTTCACTTCAGAGAATGGAGTTCTTTTCACAAAGGATAAAGCTATACTTGTTGCTTATCCTGCAGCTAAAAATGATTTAACATACACGGTACCCGATACCGTTAAATGCTTATGGTCTGCAGCCTTTGCATTTAACACCAACATCAAAGAGGTGATTATTCCTGAGGGCGTAGAGGAAATATCTTACGATGCGTTTTTGGGCTGTAGTTCTCTTGAAAAGCTTGAAATTCCCGATTCTGTAACCTGTATACGTAGCGATGCTTTAGACGGAACGGCTTATTATAATAATGCCGATAACTGGGAAAACGGAATTTTATACTGTGGCAATCACCTTATCGAGGCAAAGATAACCGTATCCGGCAATTATTCAATAAGACCGGGCACAAAGACTGTTGCATGGCACGCCTTCGAATGCTGTGACAACCTTACGGGTATTGTGATTCCCGACGGAGTAGTATATATCGGCTTTCACGCTTTTGACGGCTGCACATCTCTTAAAAACGTTACTGTCCCCGGAAGTGTGAAAATTATTGACGAATATGCTTTTCAGCAATGTACTGAACTTGAAGCTGTTACTGTAGGCAGCGGTGTGGAGTTTATTGAATACCATGCCTTTAATAAATGTGAATCTCTTAAAACAGTCAGCCTCGGCAAAGGTTTAAAGGAGATCGGATATGAATCCTTTTACGGTTGCAAAAATCTTGAAAGCATTGTAATCCCCGACGGTGTGGAAACCATTGGTTATTTCGCTTTTAGCAATTGCACAAAGCTCGCTTCCGTAACATTTCCCGATTCCTTGAAAACTATAGGAATCGATGTTCTTAATAATACAGCATATTATAATGATTCCGATAATTGGACTGACGGAGTTCTTTATATCGGAAGCCATCTCATTGAAGCTGACGTAACGGGCGATTATACCGTAAAGGAAGGAACAAGGGTAATAGCCGACGAGGCCTTCCGCGGCAATATCGGTCTTGATTCCGTTATTCTTCCCGAAAGCCTGATAAGAATAGGTGCCGCCGCTTTCGCTGAAACAAATATTTCCGGAATTTCTATTCCCTCAGGTTTAGAGTCGCTCGGTTGGAATATAGTTTTCAATACTCCCTATGCCGATAATTCTTCAAACTGGGAAAATGGGCTTATGTATATTGATAACTGCCTCGCTGCAATAGACGGTAATTACACCGGAGCCTGCAGAATAAAGGAAGGAACCCGTCTTATTGCGGGAGGTCTCTTCATAGAAGATGAGGGTGTTACAAGTGTTGTAATTCCCGAAGGAATAACAGAAATTTCTGAAGAAATGTTTATGTTTTCCAACATTAAAAGCGTTACTCTTCCTTCAAGCATAAAATCTATAGGTGGGTATGCTTTTTATGGGGTGCCACTCGAAATAAACTATTCGGGCTCTGAAAACAGCTGGAATAAAATTGATTTTGGCAGATATAATGCTGATTTGCACTTTGTAAAGGTTAATTTCCTTTGTCCTCATAAAGGCACAATGACCTATGTTAAGGCAAAGAATGCAACCTGCACTGCAGTGGGTAAAAAGGCTTATTATAAGTGCAGTGACTGTGGCTTCTGTTATGAAGACTCTGCCGGTGCTAAGAAGATATCCGATCTTTCAAAGTGGGGTAACATTTCCGCTCTCGGTCACACAGGCGGCACAGCCACCTGCACAGACAAGGCAAAATGCTCCGTCTGCGGTGAAGCGTACGGCTCAGTAAATAAGAACAGTCATAAATCTATCACTACTCTCAAAACAGTATCCGCTACATATAAAACTGCGGGTAAGACCGAAGGCAAGAAATGCTCTGATTGCGGTACAGTAACCGTACCACAGAAGACAGTAGCTAAAAAGGTTCTCGGTA
>CALCHE010000153.1 GCA_937901145.1 uncultured Clostridia bacterium | reverse complement strand
TTTTCAAAGGTAACACCGAAGGCGAAAAAGAAGTAAACAGAATGTTTGCTGAGCTTGTTAACAGCTACACGCTTCAGGCAGAGAATGTAGAAAATGACTACAAAAAGTTTATTAAAAAGGGTGGAAATAAAAATGACCTTCCCTATGTAACTCACGCTGTAGCAAGAGTTACCTATAATCGAGACGGATATATTTCTATCGTGGAGGGTCTTTCACAGTATATTCCTCAGATAACGAAATCATCTGCATCCGAGGATACCGCAGAGGAAGCGGAGAAATTTATCATTCTTCCCGAAAGAACCGTCGAGGGCTATATCATCGATGTAGAGACAGGTAATTTCCTTTCTGATAAAGAGATAATCGATGCAGAATATCATCTGATTTATGAGGTAATTTACCGTATTCATGAGGGGTATGATTACGAAAGCCTTCTCAAGGGTGAGGATGCAGCTATCGGTATTCCGGAGGATACCGATAGCATAGGCAAGACCTTCTATGAGTCGGCCTGTGCACTTTCAGAGAACGGTTTCATCTTCTGTTCTGTTCATCCGAAGGGCTACACGGAAACGGTGATTATACCTTATTCAACGAAAAACTTCTTTAAGGCAGATTTCAGTAAGCTGGTGAAGGGCAAATAAAACCTTAAGGGAACGGCACACACCGTTCCCTTTTTATAGCCTCGCCTGAAAGGATAGGTCGTAGGGACATGGCGTGCCGTGTCCGAAGATAAACATAAATTCCAAAAAAAACACTTGAATACTTAATTTCGTTTTGCTATAATGAAATCACCACACTAAAATATAATATGATTGCATACAGGAAGTGGGCATTTTTTTACCTCGGTAAAAATGCTGACTTCTATTTCCTCATTTCTTGTATGCGGTAAATATATTTTAGTGTGGTAGCTAATCGAAGTTCTGCATTTTTCGTGTGTGCTGATTTCGGTTGGCACACACTTTTTATTTTTGGAGGATAAAGAAATGAAAGACACGATGAAAAGAACCATTTGCACGGTGACCTTTATTTTAACGCTGATGGGTGTGCTGTGCTTCGGGGTAAGTGCGGAAGAAGTGTATGTAGAAGGCTATTATTCTTATACCGTAGCTGACGGAAAGGCTACCATTACAGAGTATAGCGGAGCAGAAGCAGAGATTATAGTTCCTTCAGCCTTGGGCGGTTGTCCTGTCTCGAAAATAGGAAGAAGTGCTTTTTATCAGAATTCCACAGTAGAAAGCATTACGGTTCCGGACGGTGTAGAGAGCATAGGATCCGGAGCATTTATGCTTTGTGAAAATTTGTCCCATATATCCTTGCCTGACAGTATATATGAGATAGATAATTCAATAGTCAGAAAAACAGCCTATTATGATAATGAAGATAATTGGTATAACGATGTATTATATATCGGTAATCACCTTATTGAAGCCAAGCATGAAATATCAGGCGTTTGTAACATAAGAGAAGGAACGAAAACTATAGCTTGCCAAGCCTTTTATTGTTGCACCTCTCTTGAAAATGTTACTATTCCTGACAGTGTGACATCTATAGGCATTTATGCTTTTTATGATGCCTGTGACGATTTGACGGTTGGTGGAGTGAAATATATCGACGGCTGTCTGATTTCGGCTGCTATATCTCAGGATACAGGCACTTATACGGACACTTATGTCGTAAAAGAGGGAACAAGAATTATCGCTGATTATGCGTTTGGTTGGGTGAGTAATTTCCCGAATATCGTTATTCCGTCAGATGTTACTCACATAGGAAGACAGGCATTTCTTTACACATCTCGTCTGAATGACGTATATTATTGCGGTACTGCTTCTGAATGGGAACAAATTACAATCGGTAAAGAAAACGATTATTTATTGAATGCAAATATACATTACAATTATGAATCTCATAAACATACATATACTTCGTCTGTTACGAAAGCTGCTACCTGTACAGCAGACGGCATGAAAACCTTTACCTGCTCCTGCGGTGATAGCTACACCGAAACCATAAAGGCGACGGGACATAAAGCAGTCGCTGACAAAGCTGTCTCTGCTACCTGCACAAAAACCGGACTCACCGAGGGTTCACACTGCTCTGTATGTAAAGAGATTATTAAAAAGCA
Source organism: uncultured Clostridia bacterium (assembly GCA_937901145.1). Classification (GTDB taxonomy): domain Bacteria; phylum Bacillota; class Clostridia; order Oscillospirales; family Acutalibacteraceae; genus UBA6857. The sequence continues at coordinate 5,344 of CALCHE010000153.1, read as the reverse complement.
GGAAGTGACGGCAAAAAAAGCCCACACCAACACTACCTCCACCACCAAAGCTACCCTCAAAAAGAACGGTAAGACAGAAAGTAAATGCACCGTCTGCGGCTATGTTTCCAAAACAACCGCAATCGATAAAATCAAATCCGTCAAGTTTTCCGCTACGGAATACATCTATAACGGAAAAACGAAAACGCCCTCTGTAATCGTAAAGGACAGTATGGGCAATACTCTTAAGACGGGCACTGACTATACGGTTGCATATCCTAAAAAGAGAAAAAATATCGGTAAATATACAGTAACCGTTACCTTTAAGGGTAATTACAGCGGAACGAAGAAATTAACCTTCGAAATAATTCCGGCAAAGGTAACGCTTTCAAAGGTGTCTGCAGGTAAAAAACAGCTCACCGCCACATGGAAAACCATCAGCGGTATCACGGGCTATGAGGTAGCATATTCCACCTCAAAGAAATTCACCAAGAAAGCCACTAAAACCGTTACAATCAAAAAGGCAAAGACCAAAAAGACTACAATTAAAAAGCTCACAAAGGGCAAAAATTATTATGTTAAGGTCAGAGCATATAAAACCGTAGGCGGAAAGAAAATCTACGGCGCATACAGTGCGGTAAAGAATGTAAAGGTTAAATAAGCACACAGCAAGGTGCCGTAGCCTCCTGTGCGTTCAGCACAGAGGATATGTACCCTTGCGGAAAAGCACCTCCTTTATTTTTTCAAAAGAGGTGCTTTTGATTTTCGTCTCGCAAGGGTGCAGGCTCGCTGTACTCCGCACAGACGAACCCGACCCCCTTGAATTTATAAAAATAAAGTAAAAAGGGAACGGCACACACCGTTCCCTTTTTATATAGCCTCGCCTGAAAGGAGGGCTGTCACGCAGTGACTGAGAGGTACGCAAAAAAATCCCTCACCGTTACCGATGAGGAATAATTTTTTTCGAATCAGTCGATTTCTACTGAAATCTTGCTGTCGCTTCTGTTTGCAGTTGCACGCATTACAGTTCTGATAGCCTTTGCAATTCTGCCCTGCTTACCAATAACTCTACCCATATCGTCCTGAGCAACGTGAAGGTGGTAGACTACTACGCCTTCTTCGTTAATGTCGTCAACGTCAACAGTTACCTTTTCGGGTTCGTCAACCAAACCCTGCGCAATAGATATAAGTAACTCTTTCAAAGTGGCGACCTCCGGAATTATTTAATGATGTCGGACTTTTTAAGAAGAGCCTTAACAGTGTCTGTGGGCTGTGCGCCGTTAGCGATCCACTTCTGAGCCTTTTCAGCGTCGATTTTGATTTCAGCGGGTTCTTTCATGGGGTTGTAGTAACCGATTTCCTCGATGAAACGACCGTCACGGGGATATCTTGAATCTGCTACTACTACACGATAGAAAGGTGCCTTTTTTGCGCCCATACGGCGAAGTCTGATTTTTACTGCCATTTTAATGACCTCCAATAAAATAATTTTTTAATTTGATATTTTAACACTTATGTGTCTTTAACTTACATCGGGAAACCGCCCATGCCGTTCATTCCGTTCATCATGCCGGGCATATTTCTCATTCTTTTCTGCATTTTCTTTGTGTTTTTACCGCCAAACTGCTTGAACATTTTCTGCATCTGTCTGTACTGACTGAGAAGGCGGTTGACATCCTCGACCTGCATACCGCAGCCTGCGGCAATTCTTCTCTTACGGGAAGGGTTGATAATGTCGGGCTTTGCTCTTTCCTGAGGAGTCATAGAGAGGATGATAGCCTGAACACGGTCAAACTGTCTTTCGTCCACTTCTACCTCATCGATTTTTTTACCTATACCGGGAAGCATTTTCAGCATATCCTTGATAGGTCCCATCTTTCTTACCTGCTGAAGCTGGTCCAGAAGGTCGTTAAGATCGAATTTGTTTTTTCGCAGCTTTCTTTCAAGTTCTGCGGCTTTCTTTTCGTCGAGCTGCTGTTCGGCTCTTTCGATAAGAGAAAGCATATCACCCATACCGAGAATTCTCGAAGCCATTCTGTCAGGGTGGAAAACATCCAGATTTTCGAGCTTTTCACCTGTACCGACGAATTTGATGGGCTTACCTGTAACGGCTCGGGCTGAAAGTGCCGCACCGCCTCGGGTGTCACCGTCGAGCTTTGTGAGGAGAAGACCGTCGATGCCGAGCGCCTCATTGAAGGAGGTAGCTACGTTAACGGCGTCCTGACCTGTCATGGAGTCAACGACGAGCATAATTTCGTGGGGGTGAACCTCACTTTTGATGTTTTTGAGCTCTTCCATAAGCTCTTCATCAACATGAAGTCGGCCTGCAGTATCAAGGAACACATAGTCATAGCCGTGGTCCTTTGCGTGAGCGACAGCCTTTCGTGCGATTTCCACAGGGTCGATCTGACCGAGCTGGAAAACAGGAACGCCTGCCTTTTCACCGACAACCTCTAACTGTTTGATAGCGGCGGGACGGTAGACGTCACAACCGACGAGAAGAGGTCTGTGGCCCTGATTTTTAAGCATAAGTGCGAGTTTTGCACTGTGGGTGGTTTTACCTGAACCCTGTAAGCCGCACATCATAACGATCGTGGGAGGGTGGTTGGCTGTATTGAGTCTTGACTTGGTACCGCCCATGAGATTGGTAAGCTCCTCATTGACGATTTTGATAACCATCTGTGAGGGGGTAAGACTTTCCATAACCTTTTCGCCTACGGCTCTTTCGGTTACGGTTTTGGTGAAGTCTTTGGCGACCTTGTAGTTAACGTCAGCTTCAAGTAAAGCGAGACGAACTTCTCTCATGGCTTCCTTTACGTCGCTTTCGGTAAGGGCACCCTTACTTTTCAGCTTTTTAAAGGCGGCTTCCAGTCTGTCTGAAAGACCTTCAAATGCCATCTTGAATCAATCCTTTCGGGAAGGGTGCGACAATCGAACCCTTTATTCGCCAATCATTTGTGTTAAGACGGAAATTCTTGCCACAGCGTCATTGATTTCACGGGAAAGGATAGTTCTGCGGTTAACCTCATTGATAACTGAGGTAAGCTCACTGATTTCAGTCAGTCCCTTTCTCATTTTTTCCAGACGCTCACAAAGACCGATATGCTCCTCAAAGGCGAAAAGCTGAGCTTCCGCTCTTTTGATGGCATCGCGTACACCCTGACGGGTGATACCTTCGTTCTCTGCTATTTCGGCAAGAGAGAGATCATCGTTGTAATAATAGCTGATAAAATCCTGCTGCTTCTGAGTGAGAAGCTCACCGTAGGTATCCAGAAGCATAATAACATCGAGATTTTTAGCCATTATTTCACCCCTCTTTCCGTGTCTGTAAAGAAAAATTACTTTACAGCTTGCATATTATACTAAAAACATCTGTAAAAGTCAATACCTTTACAGATGTTTTTTGAAAAGTTTAGGCGAATTTTTGCAAGTGGATTAAAAAAGAGAGTAAACATCTCCACTAATTTTTTTATCAAAGTATTCTTTTAATTCTAATATTGCTTTCCATTTTTGAATAGTGGTATTTTTAAAACCAAATTTCAGAACACTGTTTACCATTTTCTTTTCAGCAAAACAGTAGCCTTTTGATAATGAGAGTGCATCACATAACTGAATCAGTTTATCGTATTCGTTGTATGTTATGTTATTGAGATAATGTTTGATAAATTGCTTTTCTTCTTTCGTGCAGTCCCAGACATCATAAATCGCATCAACATCTTTATACTGGAAAGTATGTGTCATACAAATCCTTGCACCTTCATCAAAACTAAGACTCATTAAATAATTGAAGCCTTCCAAAGCGTGACGGGCTTGCATGACTCCGTTTCTCCTTCCTATATCGTGGAGGAGTCCGAGAATATAAGCTTTCTCGCTATCTATATTTGCTATATTTGCTATTTTTTCAGCGAGTCGGGCAACATTATATGAGTGATTTATCCATTCTCCATCATTTAGTTCTTTTGCTTCTGAGATTAATTTTTCAGCAAATTCTCTATTCATAAAAACCTCTTATAAAATAGTAATGAAATGTTAATATTTAACGAACATATTATAATCGAAAATCAATTAAAATACAATACAGAAATTTGAAAAATAAGATAGCATATTTTGCATCAAATCTCTATTCACTCTGCGGTTTCCCTAAAAAATTATGGTCACGGCTGTCCCGCGACCACAATTATTCATTATTCACTATTCATTATTCATTACATTCTGATTTATCAGAATGCTTCGGGGTGGCGTTTTCTTACAGCCTTGAATGCGTCTTCAGCAACATCAATTGTGTACTTGATGTCGTCTTCTGTAAGAGAAGCATTGATGAAATGGTTGTGGTGGCTTGTGATGAAGATGCCTCTGCTTACCATTTCCTGAACCCAGTCCTGATGCAGGAACAGGCTGTCATCATTTGCTATTCTGAGATAGAACAGTGCCGGCTCACCTGAAACAATAAGGTCAAAACCGTTGTTTGCAGCAGCGGCTTTAAGACCGTCTGTAAGCTGTGTACCGAGTTTTCTGAACATTGCAGGAGTATCAAGCTTTTTCATCTTTTCGATACAAGCAATACCTGCCGCAAAAGGAACAGCACTCATCCAGTAACTGCCTGTGTATGAAAGACCGCTCATTGCACTCTTGAGGAAGTCCTTACCGCAAAGACATGAAACGTTCCAGCCGTTTGCAAGAGCTTTACAGAAGCAGATAAGGTCAGCCTCAAAGCCGTAGAAATGGTCAGAACCTGCAAGGTCAAGTCTGAAACCGCAACGGACATCGTCCACGATAAGAACGATGTTATTGTCTGTACAGAGCTTTCTTACCTTCTGCCAGTAACCGTCAGCAGGCAGAACATTATCAACGAAGTTACCGTGCATATAGGGAGTTGCGATGAAAGCAGCGATTTCATCCTTGTTTTCTGCAATAAGCTTTTCAAGTGCAGGGATATCATTCCAATCAACATAAAGGTTGTTTGCAACGTCTTCGGGAAGAACACCGGGATAGTCAAGTTTCTGTGTCCACATTGAAACACCGTGATAGAAACCGTTTACGAAAATAATCTTTTTCTTATGTGTATGGTAACGGGCACACATGATAGCAGCCTGTGTTGTATCGTTACCGTTCTTTGCAAAGAATGCCCAGTCTGCAGATGCAACTGTGTCAACCATAAGCTCTGCGAACTCAACCATCTTGTAAGAAGGTGTTGTTGTACAGTTTGCAAGCTCAGCCTGCTTCATAGCAGCAGCATTGACATCGGGGTCATTGTAACCGAGAACATTGGGACCGTATGCACACATATAGTCTATGTACTTATTGCCGCCAACGTCCCACATATATGAGCCCTCAGCTCTCTCTGAGAAGAAAGGCCATGAAGTTG
>CALCHE010000152.1 GCA_937901145.1 uncultured Clostridia bacterium | reverse complement strand
TTTTACCATAGGAGGGTTATTTTTTCTATTGTCCGTTTTTAACGGACTTGTTCAGAGATTAATTCTTTGCTCGGGTTGTTTCATTTTTAAAGGAAACGACTCGCCAACCTTTACTACACTTTTATCTGCGATTCGTTTTACCCGATAAATCTCCATACAACGGTGTAGCAAGTCCGAACCCTCCTGATACAGTTAATATCTGTCCCGTAGTATAAGCCGATTCGTCACTTGCGAAATAAACTGCCGCTGATGCTATTTCCTCGGGTTTTCCCATTCTGCCGAAGGGTATGTGACGGAGAAAAAGGTCTCTGAAATCGCCTGTCAGATTTTTTTCTACTGCATCAGTTGCAGTCATTCCCGGAAGGACCGCATTACAGCGGATATTATTTTTTGCCTCGTGCACAGCAATCAGCTTAGTAAGATAGTTGATCGCAGCTTTACTTGTCCCGTATGATACCTGTGAAATATCAGGAACAAGACCACCGACAGAAGAGATATTTATGATACTTCCTCCGCCCTGCTTCGCCATATGCTTTACCACTTCCTTGCTTGCCGCGAAAACACTTCTGAGATTAATGTTAACGGTGTCAAGAAAAACATCGGTATCTGTGTTTGAAAAATCGAGGTCCTTGCCCGGGTTCGAAGTACCGAAATTATTTATAAGCACATCAATGCGGCCTGCATCCTTAACAACATCTTCCGTCATAGTTATATAAGACTCGGGCTTACTCGCATCATTGTAAACATATTTAACATTATATCCCTGAGAATTAAGCTTATCGGCTTCCTTCTTTGCAAGCTCAAGGTTTCTTGCCGCCATATAAACGGCGCCCCCCTCTTCAGCACAGGCTTTGACACAAGCTAAACCGATACCTCTCGTAGATGCAGTTATTAAAATGATTTTATCTTTTAATTTCATATTTTTGCTCCTTTTTTATCTTTATAAATTTCAGGAAGAAAGAGTACTGTGATAATGCCGATTACGACACATACGATTTCAACTGCCGAAAGTAATTTTACCGAATCTATAGCAGCGGCAATTTCAGTTGCACCGTCATTTATAAGGCCTGATACTCTGTTAGTATACATCGGCACAAAGACGGCAACTCCGAAGGGCGCGGCAAGATCACGGAAAAGTCCGTAGGTTCCCGTTCCGACGCCCGACTCCTTAGCAGATACACCCGACAAAACAACCTTCATAAATATTGTACCGTTTCCTCCGAGACCAAAGCCGAGTATACCTAATGAAGCGGCAAGCAAAAGCACAGATGTATCCGCAGAAAATAAAAGCATAGCGGCACAGCCGATACCGGTAAGAGTTAACGAACCGACCAGAACTTTTTTAGGCTCGTACCGGTCAGCAAGCGGTCCGAGAATAACAGCACCCAAGGACATTCCTACATACATAATAGAAATTGCATATCCGGATATAACGGAATTTTGCGGCTGTGTATAATTAACAAAAACTATAAGATTGGTCATATTTGCCTGCATAAGACCCTGAGTGAGAAACAAAGCAAGGACAGAAAGTACAAATGCTCTTCTTTTTATAAAATTCCATTTAAGAATAGGATTGATCGCCTTTTTCTCTGACAGACACAGTCCTGCACCTGAAACAACTGCCGCAATGAGTACTGCTAAAAACTGTTTTGATTGCCAACCGAAATTCTGTCCGAAAGACGGCACACAAAGAAGCAGGCTGAAAAATATCAGTACAAATACAGCACCTACACCGTCAAAATCCTTTATCTTTTTTCTAACCGATGCTTTTTTATCCTTAATCAAAGTGCAAACAACGAGTACAACTGCTGAAATTACCGCACAAACCCATATCATTGTGCGCCAGCCATAGTATTTTATAATCAATCCGCCTATTGTAGGACCGAAGATTACTGAAATACTGGAAATAAACATATAAAGTGAAAAGCCCTTTGCGATTTTATCCGGAGGGAATTCCGTAACGATATATGATATTACTACAGGAGCGATTGCCGCTGTTCCTATGCCGACAATAAAACGGGCAATAAGCATAAAGATTAATGAATAGGCTATAGCAGTCAGAATGTTACCGAGCATAAAAACTGCTATGCCTATTAATAATGTTATCCTTCGTCCTATCATATCTCCTAATTTACCAAGAACAGGTGCAAAGGCTGCAGTTGACATTGCCATTGCAAGTGCTGTCCAGGTTGTATTGTTATAAGGAAGATTTAATTCTTCTACAAACGCTGGACTGAATAAAGATGTAAATCCCCCTACCAGACCTACAAGAAAAGCCGCAAGAGCATAAGCGGTAAAGCCTTTTATATGAGGCTTCTGAAAAAATTTTTCCATATTGCATCACTTCCTATCTGTTCATAGTATATCCTATTTTTCGTGTATTCATTTATTCTTTTCCGGTAATACTTTTATCAGAAAGGAGGAAGTAAATTGAGCTTACGATTTTTTATCTGTAATCATTGCGGAAATATAATAGCAATGATAAAAGACCAAGGAGTTCCGATAAAATGTTGCGGCGAAAGTATGAAAGAAATAATCGCCGGCACGAATGAAGGTGCAAAGGAAAAGCACATTCCTGTTTATCATATCATCGGTGAAACAGTTACCGTTTGCGTAGGAGAAACAGCACATCCTATGACATCTGAACACTATATTGATTGGGTGTGTATGGAAACAGAAGAAGGTTTTCAATTAAAAAAATTAACACCTGATATGTCACCGAAGGTTTCTTTCTCATTATCAAAAGGTGATAAGGTTAAGTCAGTTTATGCCTTTTGCAATCAGCACAGCCTCTGGAAAGCATAACAATTAAGAAAAGGAGTATTACTATGTCAATTATAAATAAGGAAATCTCTGATTTCAAAGCATCTGCATTTCATGAAAACGAATTTAAAACAGTCACAAAGGATGATATTCTCGGCAAATGGAGTGTATTCTTTTTTTACCCTGCCGATTTCACTTTCATCTGTCCCACAGAGCTTGAGGATTTAGCAAACAAGTATGAAGAGTTTCGAAATATCGGATGCGAGATTTATTCCGTATCTACAGACACTCATTTTGTACACAAGGCCTGGCACGATGCTTCTGAAAGAATCAAAAAAATCAACTATCCCATGCTCGCTGACCCTACTCATACTATTTCAAAGGACTTTGAGGTTCTTATCGAAGAAGACGGTTTAGCCGAAAGAGGAACATTTATCATTAATCCCGAAGGTAAAATCGTGGGTTATGAGGTAACGGCAGGTAATGTAGGCAGAAATGCAGAAGAGCTTTTCAGAAAGGTTCAGGCCTGTCAGTTCGTTCATGCTCACGGCGATCAGGTTTGTCCCGCAAACTGGCAGCCGGGTGCTGAAACCCTTAAACCCAGCCTTGACCTTGTAGGTCAGTTATAATGGAGACTAAAAAAATAAACACGGATAATTTATATGATGTAATAGTAATTGGTGGCGGTCCTGCAGGACTTACCGCCGCCATTTATCTTGCCCGAGCCAAATACAGAGTTTTAATTCTGGAAAAAGAACAATTCGGCGGACAGATAACAATAACCAACGAAGTCGTAAATTATCCCGGTATCGGGAAGACAAGCGGTAAAGCTCTTACGGATACAATGCGCCGTCAGGCAGAGGCCTTCGGAGCTGAGTGCCTTCTTGCCGAGGCTAATGGTCTTGATGTCAGCGATGACGTCAAAACCGTTCATACAAGCCGCGGTGATTTCAACTGTCTCGGTATTTTGATTGCCACCGGTGCACATCCGAGAACCATCGGCTTCAAGGGTGAAGAGGAGCATAAGGGACAGGGTGTTGCCTATTGCGCCACTTGCGACGGCGAATTTTTTACAGACAAAGAAATTTTTGTTGTCGGCGGAGGTTTTGCAGCAGCCGAAGAAAGTGTTTTTTTAACTAAATTTGCGCGACATGTTACAATTCTTATGCGAACAGATGATTTTACCTGTGCTGCATCTGTAGCTGATAAAGCAAGGCATCATAAAAAAATAACCGTTATCACCAATACTATAGTCGAAGAAGTATCAGGTGAAAACGGTCTTGATTATATCAGATACAAAAACACAAAAACCGATGAAATCACTGAATATCGTACGAAAGCCGACGATTTTTTCGGTGTATTTGTATTTGCCGGTTATTCTCCCGATACTGAAGTAGTAAAAGACATAATCAAGCTCAATGAGCACGGATATATCATTACCGATTCAGAACAGAGAACCAATATCGACGGAGTTTATGCGGCCGGTGATGTGTGCATCAAGCCACTTCGTCAGGTTGTCACAGCTACGGGTGACGGTGCTCTTGCCGCTACGGAGCTGGAAAAGTATGTCGCAGCTGTACAAGAAAGAACAGGTCTTCACGGCAAACAGCCTACACCAAAAACAAACGAAGAGTCATTTTCTACCGAAAATACAGTTCAAACCTCCGATGAAACCTTCACAGCAGAAATGAAGCATCAGCTATCAGAGGTATTCAGTAAAATGGAGCGAAGCCTGGTATTAAGACTTTATTCAGATAAGCGCACTGTTTCAGACGAAGCGAAAGCATTCATATCAAAATTTGCGGCACTTACGGATAAATTGACTGTGACAATCTCTGACAAAAATGACACCAAAAATCATGCTCCTTGCATAAGAGTTTTTCTCACGGACGGAACGGACACAGGTATTGCCTTTCACGGTGTACCGTCGGGTCATGAGTTTACCTCATTTGTTCTTGGACTTTATAACGCCGCAGGACCGGGGCAAAAAACAGATGAACAAACCCTTCAGGATATTAAGAAGATAAAAAATGTAGTAGATATGAAAATCCTGGTATCTTTATCCTGCACTATGTGTCCTGATTTGGTTATTGCCTGTCAGCGTATTGCGACACTTAACCCGAACATCCGTGCGGAAGCATATGACCTTCAGCATTTCGATGAACTGAAGAAAAAATATAATGTTATGAGTGTTCCGTGTCTGGTTATTAATGACGACAAGATATCCTTCGGAAAGAAAAATATAAATCAGGTTTTGGATTTAATCAGGCAGTAATAAAAACGAGTTTAATATCGACTTTGAGCAGTTTATGGTTGGTATTGATAAAGTGGCGTAAACAAAACAGACCATCGAATATACACTACTATTCGGTGGTCTGTTACATTACATTTTACTTTTCATACGCTCTATCTGATTATTGAAATACTTTATGTAAATATCAAATTGAGCATTAGAGATAACAGAAATTATATTTAAAGCCTTTTCAGTTTCTTCAATAGCTTTATCTATCATCCCATTTTCCTCGTAATATTCAGCTGACTTCCACATCATTTGAATTAGGTTTTCTGAAGAAATCAACTTTTGCTTTTCAGCAGCTTCAAACTTTGCTTTGCCGGTCAAAAGA
>CALCHE010000151.1 GCA_937901145.1 uncultured Clostridia bacterium | reverse complement strand
GGTGTCGGCGGCGGTATTATGGCTATGCCCTACCTTGCCGAAAAGAACGGCATTTTAATGGCTATGGTTATTCTTGTGCTGTCTTTCCTTGCCAACTTAATTATCCACCTTATGATTGCCGACATTTCAATCAAAAGCGGCGGCAAATCACAGATAGTAGAGGTTTTCTCAAAGTATCTCTTTACAGGTAAATACCAGAAGCCTATCACACTTTTCTTCTTTGTGGTTATGGCTCTGGTTATGTTCACAAACCTTGCCGCTTACATATCAGGTGCCGCTGAAATCATCACCGACCTTATTGGTATACCGATGATAGTGTCAAAGCTGATTTTTTACGCTGCAGCAGCAAGTGTTGTTCTCTTCGGTCTTAAGGCTGTAGGCCTCAGCGAAAGTGTTGCCGTGTCAGTTATCTTCGGTGTTGTGGGCGTACTCGGTGTATGTTCGCTGTTCAATATCAAAAATCCTCTCAGCTTTTCTATCGGTCAGCCTAATCATATCCTTGCTTTCTTCGGTATGGCTATGCTTGCCTTCTCCGCATTCTTCTCTGTACCTCAGGCAGTAAAGGGTCTTGATGCTGACGCTAAAAAGGTAAAAAAGGCAGTGTTTATCGGACTTTCAAATAACCTCGTACTTATGGTTGTTATCACTCTCTGTGCACTCCTTGCTTCAACAGAGGTTACAGAGGTTGCTATGATTGGATGGAGTAAGGGTATCGGTGCGTAGGCACAGATTGCAGGCTCAATCTTCACCGTTCTTGCTATGATTACAAGCTATTGGGCAATCTCTCTTGCCCTTGCTGATATCACGGAGGAGCAGATTAAGAAAGACAAGAGAATCTGCTGGATTATTGCTACCCTCCCCTCACTTCTTATGACCTTCCTTAACCTCGGCGGATTTATGGAGTTTATGAGAATCGGCGGCGGACTTATCGGTATTCTTATCGCTATTCTCGTTATCCCTGCTTACAGAAAGAGCATCAAAGATGAGGGTGAAAGCACTCTCGGCAACAAGTGCGGTACCTTTGTGCAGATTCTTGTTATCATCGCACAGATTCTTATGGCTGTTGGTAATGTGGTGCCCGTATGATGAAAAGACTCTACTTTAACGGAAAAATTCACTCTATGGTGTCGGAGGATGACATCTTCTCCGTAATGATCACCGAGGGTGAAAAGATAACATACACGGGTAACGAAATCCCAAACGGTACTTTCGATGAAAAGATTGACCTTCAGGGTAAGCACGTTTATCCCACAATGACAGACTCACATCTGCACTTGCTTTATACTATTGTGCTTGCGGCGGCAAGCTTCAACATCTGCGAAATAACATCTGAGGGTGTAAAGCCCGACAATATGGCTGACATTGGTAAAAAAGTAAAGGCTTTCTGCAAGGCGAATCCCAAGCAAAAAATCATTACTGCCAACGGCTTTATTATCTCTGCAGTAAATGAGAAAAGACTGCCCAACCGCTTTGAGCTTGACGAATGGTCAGATAATAGAGCTATGATAGTTTACAGTATCGACGGTCACAGCAGTGCTATTTCGACTAAGCTGATGGAAATGCTGAAGCTCCCCACCGAGGACAGCGACGGTATCTTTTCGGGCGAGGCTCACGAGTTTATGCAGGGCAAGGTAACAACTCTTATTGCCTCAAATGTTACCCCTGCAATCATCGCAAAGGGTATTGCCAACTTCTCTAATCTTTGTGCTTCTTACGGTATCAGCAGAGTGTGTGCTATGGACGGCAACGAGGATGTGGAGAATGACATTCTCACAAAGGCTCTTGCTTTTCTTGCCGAGAGAATGGATATTGATGTGCGGCTTTTCCCACAGTATATGGAATATGACAGACTGCATAGCTTCAGCAAAAAGCAGAAGACTCTCCGTGCAGGCGGTTGCGGTGTGTGGGAGCTTGACGGCTCTGTAGGCTCACACAGTGCGGCATTTAACGAGCCTTACAAGGACAACGGCACACAAGGTCATTGCTACTACGAAAAGGACAAAATCAAGTCCAAGGTCAGCGAGGCACTCGACAAAAACATCCGCCTTTCCTGCCACGCTATCGGTGAAAGTGCTATTGATCAGATTACAGAGGTTTACGGTGAGCTTGAAAGCAGCATCCCCACAAAGGGTGCTATGATGAGAATTGATCACTTTGAATTCCCGTCAGAAAAGGCAGTGAAGCTTATCAGAAAGCTTCCTCTTGCAATTACTGTTCAGCCGGGCTTTTCCTGGGTAGACAAGCATTTTCTTAAAAGCTATGAGCAGTTCTTGCCCGAAAGCATTATAAACGGACAGCTTCCCCTCAAGGATCTGATGAACAGTGATGTCTGTATATGCGGTTCCAGTGACTCTCCTGTACAGTCCGTTAATCCCTATGAGCAGATGCTCGGTATGGTGGACTTCTATCTGCAAGACCAATCCATAACCCCCTATGAGGCTCTGAAAACCTACACAGTAAACCCTGCAAAGATGCTCGGTGAGCTTAACACGGGTACGCTTCAAAAAGGCAATGATGCTGACTTTTTCGTCTGCGACAGAGATATTCTCTCCTGCAAGGGCACAGATATTACCCTTTGCAAGGCGGAGTATATGGTGGTCAGAGGTGAAAGGTATAAAGAGAAAAAGGGTACCGTCAGCGAGCTTCTCAAAATGGTTTTCACTAAACCGCATAAGATATAAATCCCGTTAGAAAGAAGACGGTGCTTATAATGAAAAAGTTTTCGGTAATACTGATATTGATAATTACGTGTACCGCTATACTTTACGGCTGTACATCGGGTGGTGAAAATAAAACGGAAAATTCATACGAGCAGATTACTCCTGCCGAGGCAAAAGAAATAATGGACGAA
>CALCHE010000150.1 GCA_937901145.1 uncultured Clostridia bacterium | reverse complement strand
ACATTATATTTCTTTGCCATTTCTACTGAACGGTTATTAAGCACCTGTGCACCGAGAGTGGCGAACTCGAGCATTTCATCATAAGTGATGTCTGACAGCTTCTGTGCGTTTTCCACCTTTCTGGGGTCAGCAGTAAATACACCTGTAACATCGGTAAAAATCTGACAGCGGTCAGCGTGTAATGCAGCAGCAATAGCAACTGCGCTTGTATCGGAGCCGCCTCTGCCGAGAGTGGTCAGATCGTCGTATTTATTGAGGCCCTGGAAGCCTGCCACGATAACGATTTTCTTCTGATCGAGCTCTCTTTCGAGTCTCTCTGTCTTTACCTCGTGAATTCTCGCCATACCGTAAGCAGAGTTTGTGGAAAAGCCTGCCTGCCAGCCTAAAAGCGAAATTACGGGATAACCGAGACCTTCGATAGCCATAGCAAGAAGTGAAATGGAAATCTGTTCACCTGCTGTAAGGAGCATATCCATCTCTCTTTTAGAAGCATTAGGATTGATTTCCTTTGCTTTTTCGATAAGGTCATCTGTAGTGTCGCCCTGTGCGGAAACGACTACAACTACATTATTGCCCTGCTTATAAGTATCGGTAATGATGCGGGCTACATTCATTACTCTCTCTGCATTTGCGACAGAAGAGCCGCCGAATTTCTGTACTATAAGACTCATACTCTTCCTCCTGATTAATAGTCAACTGTTCTGATGGTACTGATGAGGTTAATAGGTAACTTAGCAATAATCTTTCTGAGCTCTCTTTCCTTCATAACAGGTGTGACGAAAGCAATTTCATCAAAGGCCTGTTCTTTTCGTGAAAGATAAGTAACCTCACCTAAATGATTTTCTATCTCTGCTTCTGCATTTTCCATACTCTCTGCAGTAGCTCTGACATAAAGGGAAATTTCTTCATCAAGATAATCGGCGAGCAAATCGTCCTTGCCTTCATCCCAGCCGAAGAATTTTCTTTCTTTTGTATTACATGCGCAGTCGATCACGTCACCTACTACTGCAGATGCTGTAGCGAGCTTACCTGCACCCTGACCGTAAAGAACCACATCGCCTACTGCATCGCCTCTTACGAGACAGGCATTGAATACACCGTTTACTCCTGCGAGCATACTTTCATTTTTTACAAAGCAGGGTGAAACCGTAAGGCTGATTTTACCGTCATCCATTTCTTTCGCTTTAGCAATAAGCTTTATGACACTGCCGTAGGAAGCAGCAAAATCCACATCCTCGAGAGTAATTTTAGAAATACCCTCGGTGTAAACACCGTTAGGATAAACGTGATTTCCGAAGCAGAGTGAAGCGAGAATACAGATTTTTCTCAGAGCATCGAATCCCTCGACGTCAGCTGTGGGATCCTTTTCAGCATAGCCCTTTTCCTGAGCAAGCTTCAAAGCCACATCAAAAGCCATATTCTCCTCTATCATTTTAGTAAGAATGAAGTTAGAGGTTCCGTTAAGAATACCTGCTACCTCACTGATTCTGTTACCTGCCAGACAGCGGCTGATAGGTCTGATGATGGGTATACCGCCGCCTACTGCAGCTTCGAAAAGGAAGTTTACATCCTTTTTTCTCGCAATTTCCAGAAGCTCGAAGCCCTTCACAGCTACAAGCTCTTTATTGGAGGTAACGACGTGCTTACCGGCTTTGAGACAGGCTGAAACGAAATCAAAAGCAGGATTAACTCCTCCCATTGTTTCTACAACGATGTCCACCTTGCTGTCATTTAAAATATCGTAAAAATCCTTTGTCATAATATCCTGAAAAGGACAGTTTTCAAAGTCTCTTATATCGAGAATATGAGTCAGGGACAGGGATACATTGCTGTTCTTTTTAATAATGTCTGCATTTTTACTGATTACCTCAGCTACACCTGAGCCAACAACACCGTAACCTAAAATAGCAACGTTCATTTTTTCACTTTCCTTTCTGTGAATTTCATTTTCCCGGGAGAAAAATCTCTTCTGAGAAAAAAGTTATAGGATATAATAACACATTTTATCCGTTAATGAAAGAGTTTTGAATAAAAATTTTCTAATTTTATAACGATTTTCTTAATTTGATTGATTTTAATTTAAATATAGGTTAATATAATATATGTAATAATCTGAAGTGAGGTGTAAAAAATGAATGATGTAGAAAGAAAACGCAAATTCATTATAAACATATTTTACTACGGAATAATCATCACACTGTGTGCTCTGCTTTTCAAATATGCTATGGGCACCCTGTTCCCGATTATCTTTGCTTTCATAATAGCGTCTCTTCTGCAAAGGCCTAAAAACTTTATCCTGAAAAAGACACCGCTGAAAAAAGGCTTCGCTTCTACTCTGTGTGTTCTGGGTCTTCTGGCGGTAGTTATGTTTCTCACGGCACTCATCGGTGTCAGAATCGTTCAGGAAATCGGCGGCTTTATTGACTATGTGATGCTTCAGCTACAGAATATCGACTCTCTGGTAAACACAATAGAAGATGCTCTGCTTAATTTCGTTTCAAATTTCCCTGAGTTTTTAAGTAAAACTCTCAAAGAAAACATCGCTACTCTTTTCGTGGAATTACGAGAATGGCTGGCAGGCAGAAGCAATGAATTCACCCAGGATATCGCAGGTACGCTCAGCGGCTCCTTCAGTCTTTCCTGGATTACCGCTCCCCTTTCAGGCGTTATCTCCACGGCAAGACAGATCCCCTCTGTCATAATCGCTTCGGTTATCTCCATAGTTGCCGCCTGCTTCATCACTGCCGATTATGACTTAATAAAGAAATTCATAAAGGCACAGCTCACCGAACAGAAGGCTAAAGATGTATCCAGAGGTATCACACTTCTGAAATCCTCTCTCGGAAAAATGGGAAAGGCTTATCTTTCCATCATCTGCATCACCTTCATCGAGCTTTCCATAGGCTTTTATGTATTGAAGCTTTTAGGCATTTTTTCGTCAAACTATATCGCGATTCTCTCCATAGTTATCGCCATTATCGACATTATTCCCGTACTCGGAACAGGTACTGTTCTGCTCCCCTGGATAGCATATTCGCTTATTATGGGTAATTTCGCTATGGCTATAGGCCTCGGTATTATGTATGCATCCATTACTGTCATAAGACAGATTATCGAGCCGAAATTCGTAGCAGGACAGCTGGGACTTCCTCCCTTCCTCACTATCAGTGCTATGTATATCGGACTCAAGGTTATCGGTGTGCTGGGAATGTTCATCGCACCGATGATAATAATTATGCTCAAGCTTCTCAACGATGAAGGTATCCTTCATCTCTGGAAGCCGATGAAAAAAGCTGAAGAAGGCGCAGCTCCCCCACCGGTCAAGGAAAAGAAAAAGAAGCAGAAATAAACTTTAAACCCGTCGGAAAAATCCATCCGACGGGCTTTTTGTTTTATATAAGAGTGTGGAAATCTCTTTAAGTTATGAGACGACACAATAGTCACCTCTATGATTTATAAAGCAAAAAGGCAGACTATCTCTTATTATTTTCTGAAATCTTACCCGTAACTTTGCATTCAAATATGAATATCAGCTACGATGGGATAATGGTCTGAGGGATACATATCCTTAATCTTTGCTGTGATTACCTGATAGGTGTCAACCTTTGTGCCCTTTGTAAGGAAGATAAAGTCGATGGGACCCTGACCCTCATCGGCTTTTTTGCCGTAGTTATGATATGTGATACCTGCATCGATTTTTGTTTCTGCGGTAACAGCTGCATCATCAGCACCGGCTGTCATCGATGCGTAAACATCACCGTCGCTGAAGGTGTTGAAGTCGCCTGTAATTACTACTGTACCCTGAGTCTGAAGCTTATTCATTTCAGCTAAAAGCACCTTTGACTGAGCATCTCTCGTGCTCTCTTTACCGTGATCAAGATGAGTATTGATGTGTGTGTAAACCTCGCCTGTTGTCTTGTCCTCCAGAACTGCCCAGGAAGCAATTCTTCTGCAAAGGCTGTCATAGCTTACGGAGTACTTTTCGTAGGGAGTTTCGGAAAGCCAGAAGGTTCCGCTGTCGAGAACATTATACTTATCCTTAAGGTAATAAACACAGTTATACTCACTGAAGGGGCCGAAGAAATCTCTTGACTCACCTACGCGGGCATATCTGTCACCTAATTCTTTTTCGAAAATTCTGAGCCATTTAGGAGTAGCTTCCTGCACGCCAAAGGAATCGGGTGCATACTGATTAATAACTGCCAGAGCAATCTGAGAACGGTTATCTATGCTTCCCTCCGGGTCATCCTTACAGCGGACATTAAAGGACATTACACGGGTAGCCTCAGCACTTTTTTCAGGCACTGCGTCGAGAACGATTTCACCGAAATCAATCAGATCAGCCTTTTTGCTCAGAGCGACGCCTATCCCTGCCACTGCGCCTACTGCAACCACAGCCACGAGAGCGATGATAATGATTTTACTTTTTTTCATATTTTATTTCCTCCTTGGATTTTTTACCATTGTACACCTCATTAAAGGAAAAGTCAAATAAACAAAAAGAAACAGAGGGTTAAACCTCTGTCTCAGGCATTACATAATCAAGTTTAAATCTTCCCCGGTGTCTGTAGGGGTAAATCTTCAAGGCAAGTGCGCCAAGTATGGCTCCCGATGTGTTCAGAAACATATCACCCATAGTATCCATAATAGGATAGCGGCCAACATCCATATACTCGAAAATAGTCTGATGTTTGGCAGTGCCCATCAGGTTAGTGTAGGACCAGAACTGGGATCTGCCTACTGTTCCCGTAGTCAGTCCGATAGCCTGGTCACCGGCAAATTCGAAGATTTCCCACAGAGTGGTACACATAAAGCTGAAGCCCACAGCACAGAGTAAAATGAGCGGAAGCGGTGCTGTCTTCTTCTCCTTTCTGATAAGAGCACAGGCGAATTCATAACCGAAAAAGACCAGACCCACACTGCAGGTAAAATGCAGAAAGGAATCCCACAGTCTTACCTCGAAATAAAAATCGAGAAGATAAGCTGTAACTACCGCTATGAAATCCACCACTGTAATAGCTGACTGCATAACAGGCTCCACATAGCGGAAAACTGTCCATTTGGGTGTGGCCATACAGAATTCCCACACAAACATTATGCCAAGGTTCATCAGTATTTCCACTGAAATAACCCAGTTAAAAGGCTCATCAAAAAGTGATCTGATAAACATTCCGATCATAGCAAGTCTTATTATCCACCAGAAAATATACGTAGAACGTGGACAGTTATCTTTAAGACGCTGAATATAATCTTTCATTTTATAACCAACCTTTAATTAACAGAACTGTCTGCTGTTTTAGTTTTATTATTACCGTAATCAATATCGTATTTGTACCTACCTCTCAGACGGTAAGGGAATACATTAATGAAAATTAGAGCCGTAAAAGCACTGAGGAAATGAATGATAATGTCCGCCATTATATCCATAAGAGGTATACGCTCGGGATTGATAGCATTGATAAGACTTCCCGCTCTGCCTGTGCTTTCAGCCAGTGCAACCGACCAGAACTGTGCATTTCCCACATCTCCTGTGGCAAGACCGATAATCTGGTCGCAGAAAAACTCACCAAGCTCGCAGGCATTAAAGAAGATAAAGCTTACACCGAATGCCGCATAAAAAACCATAGCCTTGGTAGCGGAAAAGTGATACTTTTTAACCATGCTGTAGGCGATCTCATAACCGTAAAGGACAGACCAGAAGGCAAAAAGAGCCGTCATAAGCGGATCAAAGAATCTTAACTGATAATACAGGTTAAGAAACACTCCGAAAAAGGACGAAATGAAAAGTCCTGTGTTCAGTGCGGTATGTATGGATGCGGGCATAAAGCGAAGAAGGCTTCCCTCAGGCATCGCCTGTGAAAATTCCCACAGGAATGAGGCAAGAAAGCAGACTGCCATATGTATCTGAGCCGTAAGAGAACAGCTGTCAGAAATAAAGCCTGCAACTGCTACAGCGAGCATCAGCACCCTCAGTAAAGACCAATATATAAAAGTATGTAATTTACAGCCGTCTTTAAGACGTGAAATATACTCTTTCATTGTCTTCCTCCGTAAAATTCAAAATCCAAGAAATTATAACATATATTTTTTCATTTGTCATCGGTTTTCAGTAAATATCTTAAAAAATATTAATCGAGTAAAGAGCCGATTTATGTTTGGCTATATTTTCCGGCAAGATAAAAATCAAGGGAACGGTTTTGATCCGTCCCCTTTTATTGATGTTAATAGTGTGCTATACCGCAAGAACAAACAGGATTGATTTTGAAGAGCTTATAAAAAAATCTAAGAATTTTCCAGATAAAAGCTAAAAAGCCTGATTTGTGGCAGTTGCAGGAGCAATCTTTCTCTACTCCATCTGTATCTGGCACCTGTGTAATAGGTTCTTCCGTGGTAGGTTCTTCGGGTTCCTCATCTACATCAGCACCATTCGACGATGAGTTTCCTGTGTCTTTTACATCACATTGAAAGATTTCAGCTGTCAAATCGAAATTTAAAGCAGGACGAACTCCATTGTCAGTATTACTGACATTGTAGTTGTAATCTAATTGACCATAATCGTGAACACGACGACATCCTCGAGAATCGTTACCCGGAGAACGAAGAAGCCAAAGAACGTTACCATAATAAGAAGCGCTTGTGTTTATCCAAAGTCCCTGACTTTGGGCATAGTCACTTCCTTGTGCCCTACGTTCAATGTCAAATTCACTATAACTGTTTGAAAAACCATAAGATGTATCAATTGAATCATT
Source organism: uncultured Clostridia bacterium (assembly GCA_937901145.1). Taxonomy (GTDB): domain Bacteria; phylum Bacillota; class Clostridia; order Oscillospirales; family Acutalibacteraceae; genus UBA6857. Next base: position 20,974 of record CALCHE010000150.1, on the reverse strand, counting down.
CTGAGAAAGAAGATATATTTTATCATTTGTTGCTTCCGAATCGTAAGCTGAACAAACATTACTGTAAGCAGAATTATCAATAGTTGTGGATTTGATTATATTCTGCTGGGTTTTAGAAAACGCCGTATTGTAAAAGTCATTGTTAAGCCATTGTCTTATACTGCTTTCTGCATAATTGTTAGCATAGTATGTTTTTGACGAATCGCCCCAATACGCGATATAACCATATTCATCCGTTCCTGATGACAGTATATAATTATTATACGGCTGAGAATCAAGAATTGTTTCTGACATTACCATACCCATTGCTGAGTCAAGAACACGCCATTTAATAGGTTCATATTTAAACCAGTAAACTGTATTTGGTTTATATCCGTTTTCGTCCTGATATGTATAAGAATTTGATGAGGTATAACCTGTAAAATAAGGTCTGTATGAATCGAAAACTACACCTCTGTATTTTTCTGAGCAATAAAGTACATCTTTATATCGCATATAATCTGAAGCGGTCATTTTGCCGTCTGATAGATTTCCTGTTCCAGAGTAGTAATTATATGACAACCATTCCCCACTATCTGAGTCAAGAGCCGATATAATAGATGAGTCGGTTACTTCACTTTGCGGATACCAACCAAATTCAATAATATCACCTTGTGAGTATGATGTGATTTTTGCGGCTGAGGCTGTTATTACAAGGTCAACCCCTGCAATGTTAACTATAGGTGCTGATGCAATTAACATAAGTATTACCATAAATGTTACCCATGTTCGTTTAAAAATTTTGTCCATTTTGTTTTCCTCCTAAAAAAATACTAAAGTGCATAGCAGCCAAAACCGTACACTAAAAAGCAAACCATGGCTGTCTTGCGACAATATTATACACCATATTTAGTGTAAAGTCAATACATCATATATGGTGTAATATAAAATTTAACTATCTTATTTAAGGAGATAGTATTCATGAAAACCTATACCGAAATCATCCGTGACCTGCGTGAAGACCACGATAAAACTCAAAAGGAAATTGCTGAATATCTCGGTACAACTCAGCAAGTTTATTCAAGATACGAAAAAGGAGAAAACGAAATACCTGTAAGGCATATTATCGCCCTTTGCAAATATTACAATGTGACGGCAGATTATATATTAGGACTTGAATAAAAACACAACCGCATCCCCTACTGAAAATTGCAGTTCAGGGATGCGGTAAAAGATCTCTCCGTCAGCCTGACGGCTGCCACCTTTCCCTCAGGGAGACTGGCACCCTTTTGTCACTTCGTGACATTTCCCCTAACAGTGGAATTACCTTTCAGGAGAGGCTTTCTTGTCGCTGATTATAAAATAAAAGAAAAATAAAATCCCGCCCTCTTACGAGAACGGGATTTTGGAGCTGATAACCGGATTTGAACCGGTGACCTCATCCTTACCAAGGATGCACTCTACCGACTGAGCTATATCAGCACGCTTTATTTGTGAAAGCCTAATGATTATAACCTATTTTATTGCACTTGTCAACCTTTATGAAAAAGTTTTTTAATTTTTTTATGCCCTGCTTTCGGATTACCCTCTTGACAAAAGTAAAATAATGGCTATAATTAGTTTTAGCACTCTGATGTTGCGAGTGCTAAAACTTCTATTTTATCAAGATTGGAGTTAAATATAAAATGGCAAAAAAACAGTTCAAAGCAGAATCAAAAAAGCTGATGGATATGATGATTAATTCCATCTATACCCATAAGGATATTTTCCTTCGTGAGCTTATCTCAAATGCAAGTGACGCTCTCGATAAAAGATACTATCGCAGTCTTTCTCAGGGCGAAAGCGGCAGTGCCAGAGAGGACTATAAGATTTGTCTTGCCGTAGATAAGGACAGCCGTACACTCACCATAAGTGATAACGGATGCGGTATGAATGAAAAAGACCTCGAAACTAATCTTGGCACCATCGCAAAGAGCGGCTCTTTAGACTTTAAGAGCGACCTGGAAAAGGACAGCGATGTGGAAATCATCGGTCAGTTCGGTGTAGGCTTCTACTCCGCATTTATGGTGGCTGACAAGGTTACGGTTATCAGTAAGGCTCTCGGTGAGGACAAGGCATACAAATGGGAGTCTGCAGGCGTGGACGGTTACACCATCGGTGAGGCTGAAAAGGCCGAGGAAGGCACAGTTATCACTCTTAAAATCAAAGAAAACACCGAAAATGAAAACTACGATAAATATTTAGACCAGTACTGCGTTCAGGACATCGTGACCAGATATTCCGACTACATCCGTTACCCCATTATGCTCGATATGAGCCATACACAGCTCAAAGAAGGCACCGAAGATGAATACGAAACCGTGACTGAGGCTACACAGCTTAACAGTATGGTTCCCCTGTGGAGAAAGAATAAAAATGAAATCACCGCTGACGACTATAATAATTTCTATATGTCCAAGTTCTACGATTTCGAGGCTCCGCTTAAAACTATCCACTCTAAAACTGAGGGTCAGATTTCCTACGATGCGCTGATGTACATCCCCGCTCACGCTCCCTTCGATTTTTACTCAAAGGACTACGAAAAGGGACTTCAGCTTTACTCAAACGGCGTTCTTATTATGGACAAGTGCGCTGACCTTCTCCCCGACTATTTCAGCTTCGTAAAGGGTCTCGTTGACTCAGCAGACCTTTCTCTGAATATTTCAAGAGAGCTTTTACAGCAGGACCACATTCTTAAGGTTATCGCTAAAAACGTGGAAAAGAAAATCAAAAACGAGCTTTCAAAAATGCTCACAAGCGACAGAGAGGCTTATGAGAAATTCTTCTCAGCCTTCGGTGTTCAGCTTAAATACGGTCTTTACACCGACTACGGTATGAACAAAGAAACACTTAAAGACCTCGTTATGTTCTGCTCCTCAAACGAAAAGAAGCTCACCACTCTCAAAGAATACACCGAAAGAATGAGAGAAGAGCAGAAGACCATCTACTACGCTTCCGGTGAGACTATCGACAAGATAGACCTTCTTCCTCAGGCTGACACAGTAAAGAGCAAAGGATATGAAATCCTCTATTTCACCGATGATGTGGACGAATTCGCCATTCAGATGCTCAGAGAATATGACGGTAAGACCTTCACAAATATCTGTGCTGCAGGCTTAGATCTTCAGAGTGACGAAGAAAAAGAGGCAGTAAGCAAAAAGAACGAGGATGAAAAAGAGCTTCTCACCTTCCTTAAGGAAAGCATCGGTGACAGCGTTAACGAGGTAAGATTTACCTCTTCTCTCAAAAATCATCCTGTATGTCTCACTACTGAAGGTATGCTTTCTCTGGAAATGGAAAAGGTGCTTTCAGCTATGCCCGGTGCTAAGGGTGGCGCAAAGGCTACACTTATCCTTGAAATCAGTACCGAGCATCCTATTGCTGAAAAGCTTGTAAAGCTTTATGCAGAGGATAAGGAAAAGACAGCAAAATACGCAAAGCTTCTCTATGCACAGAGCTGTCTTATAGCAGGCAGAGCAATCGATAACCCTGCAGAGTTCAGCGAAATGATTTGCGAGCTGATGTAAATATGTTTTTAAAGGAGTGGGAAACCGCTCCTTTGTTTTTTTATCGTTCTTTATATGCGTGCGGATAATATCTGCCCATACCGTTCACTGACAAAACGGACGACCAATGGTCTCCCCTACGATTGACAGCAGAAAAAATAATTGATATAATCGAAAAAAAGGAGATGATAAAATGAAGAAGAAAATTTTACTTATACTCTGCCCCCTGCTGATTATCGGTATTATCTGCGGAGCTGTTTATCTTGCGCCACACAGTACTGAGGGTGCATTTTTATCTAACCCCAACGCGAGTGAAAGTGCAAAGAGTGAATATGATTTAATATGCGATGTGACGGGGTTTACTACCTATTCAGGTCAGCAGGAATCGACATGGATGGGCAGTCCCGATTACGAGACAGACTATATTTACTCAGCTTCGGGCAAGCTACCCATTATCAAGGGCTTCGACTATATGAACGATGATTTCGACGGTGTTAATCGGAGAGTAACAGAGTGGCACGAAAAAGGCGGAATCGTCACTATCTGCTGGCACTGCGGAAGTGATTTCAGCGGTGAATGGAAGCACTGCAAGGAGACAGACATAGCCGACTGGGAAAAGGCTCTTACGGAAGGCACCGAGGAATATGAAAAGCTCGTATCAGGAATGGATAAGGGTGCCAAGGCGCTGAAGGAGCTTGAAGCAAAAGGCATACCTGTTTTATGGCGACCCTTCCACGAATTCGACGGTGACTGGTTCTGGTGGAGCCGCGGAGGAAGCGAATGCTTCAAAAGGTTGTGGCGGTTAATGTACGACAGATACACCAACTACCACGGACTTGATAATCTCATATGGGTTCTGGGCTACTCACACAAAATGGAAAATGTAAAAGATTGGTATGTCGGTGATGAATACTGCGACATTATCGGTGCAGATACCTATGACATAGAGATAGTACACAAGCTTTACAGAAAAATGAAAGGTGTCACCGATGCTCCCAAGCCGCTTTGCCTTCACGAATGCGGTGAAAATCCCACAGAGAAGGATTTGAAAATATCCCCCTGGAACTACTTTATGACCTGGCATACGGAGTATCTGACAGATACGAACACGCCTGAGGAGATAAAGGCGCTTTATAACAGTGAATTAGTGCTTACTATGAGTGAAGAGTATATATCGCAGTAAGTGTAAAAAAAGAGTGGGATTTTTTGCAGTTTTTGCTATTTGTTTTTTGGGAAAATAATGTTATAATGCAATCACAAACAAAAAAGGAGTAAACACTATGAAAAAGAAAACAAAAATTTTATTATCAATCCTCGGAGTATTTTTAATACTCATCGCAGCTACCACCGTATTTTTAGCAAGTCAGGGCTTTTTTAAGCATATAAAGTCACCTGAGATCGAATCAATCGGCTTCTCAGATACAAACCCTGTTTCGGTTAAGGATCTAGAAACCGCAAAAGCGAAAGATCTGGAAATGTATCCCGGCGAACTCCACGAAGACTATTATCTCGCTTTCGGAGAAGCAGGAATCTTAGGAGGAACAGGAATCGAATATACATATAAGGTAACCTATACTAACGGTACAGTTCAGGAAATTTCTTCTCTTTCCTTTGGCGGCACAAAAACCGAGGACGGAATGCATACCGTGTTCGTTTCTGCTTATGTCAGCTATAATGATTATATCAAAGCAAAGGAAGAAGGAAAAGACACTATTCCCGTATACCTCGAAGCAGAGATTTACAAAGCTGACTACGATCCCGCACCTGCTGATTATTATGAGGGTACGGCAGAAAAGAAATATACTGACGGTTTTGTAGAAGAAATCGAGCCTCTGTTTGATAAAGAATTAACGGTAAAGGGTACTGAGTACGAATTTGAAAAGAAAAAATTCAGAGTAAAATATACCGACGGAACCGAAAAAATTCTCTCCCCTGTCAGCCATAAGGATAAAAACATCTACCGGGGCTATGACTACAGACGTTATTCACTTGACGGCACTTATATGGTACTCAGTGATAGATCCACAGAAGAAGATCTGATACTTACCGTAAGATATCTCGACAGCGAAATGGAATTCAAAGTGAATTCTGTTTACACAGAAGATAATCTGCCTATAGAAAAAATAGAAATCAAAGATTATGAAATCGATGTCGACACAGGAAAAGACATCTCAAAGGTTACCTATACCGTAACAAAAAAAGACGGAGCAACTGTAGAAATAACTTCAAAAGCAGATGGAAACGGAGGCTTCGATTCAGGATATGTGGACGGATGCTCGGTCATCGTAAGAACTCAAAAAAGCCGTAAGCCTTCAGGTATAGTTTTAGGAGTAGGCTTAAGCAAAGGCCTCGGATTTGATGCTTATGACGTTGAGCAAATTGAGACACCCGAAAAGATTACTCTTCTTGACATCATTGATTTCGAGTATCTCGGTGCTATATTTTTCGCATTCCTGCAGGGTATACCTGAAATGTTATCATAACAAAATAATTTAAGGACAGACTTTTTACGGTCTGTCCTCTTTGTTTGGTGTTATATTTACCAGATAACTCTGGTTGCGATGTCTTCCTTGATAAGTGCAACGAAGTCTTCTGTAGACATTGAGCCCTGGTCGCCGTGACCGCGCTTTCTGACGGAAACAGTGCCCTCTTCAGCTTCCTTGTCACCGATAACGAGCATATAGGGAATCTTTTCAAGCTGTGCTTCACGAAGCTTATAGCCGAGCTTTTCACTTCTGGTATCGATATCCACATCGTCGATACCTGCGGCCATAAGTGCTTCCTTTACTGCATAAGCGGCATCCTGATGACGGTCTGCGATGGGAAGAATACGAACCTTTTCGGGTGCGAGCCATACAGGGAATGCACCTGCATACTTTTCGATAAGAAGAGCAAGTGTTCTCTCATAGCAGCCGATGGATGTTCTGTGGATGATGTAGGGGTTTTTCTTGGTTCCGTCGGGAGCAACATACTCCATACCGAATTTTTCAGCGAGCATCTGGTCGATCTGGATGGTGATAAGTGTATCCTCCTTACCGTGAACATTCTTAATCTGAATGTCAAGCTTAGGACCGTAGAAGGCGGCCTCACCGATACCGATTTTGTAGTCGATACCGAGCTTGTCGAGAATTCTGCCCATCATACCCTGAGCTTCATCCCACTGCTCTACCGTACCGATGTACTTTTCTGTATCAGCGGGATCCCACTGTGAGAAGCGGTATGAAACATCCTCGTAAAGGCCGAGTGTTTTAAGCATATAAATAGCGAGTTCAAGACAGGATTTGAATTCGTCCTCTAACTGCTCGGGAGTACACATAAGGTGACCCTCGGAAATAGTGAACTGACGGACACGGATAAGGCCGTGCATTTCACCTGAAGCCTCGTTTCTGAAAAGGGTTGAGGTTTCACCGAGTCTCATAGGAAGATCTCTGTAGGAACGGGCTCTGTTAAGATAAGCCTGATACTGGAAGGGACAGGTCATAGGACGGAGAGCGAAAACCTCATCGTCTGTTTCTTCCTCACCCATTACGAACATACCGTCCTTATAATGATCCCAGTGGCCTGAGATTTTGTAAAGGTCGCTCTTTGCCATAAGAGGAGTCTTTGTACGGAGCCAGCCTCTTCTCTTTTCCTCGTCTTCTACGAAGCGCTGAAGAGTCTGAATGATGTGTGTACCCTTGGGAAGCATAATGGGAAGACCCTGACCGATGTAGTCAACGGTGGTGAAGATTTCAAGCTCTCTGCCGAGCTTATTATGGTCACGCTTTTTAGCTTCCTCGAGCTGTGCAAGATGTGCTTCAAGGTCGGCTGCCTTGGTGAAGGCTGTGCCGTAGATTCTCTGAAGCATTTTATTTTTGCTGTCACCTCTCCAGTAAGCACCTGTGCAAGATGTAAGCTTGAATGCCTTTACTCTGGATGTATCGGGGATATGAGGACCTGCGCAAAGCTCCTCAAATTCACCCTGACGGTAGAAGGAGATGGGCTCACCTTTGTCTGCATGCTCTTTGATGAGCTCTACCTTGTATGTTTCGCCTCTCTCTTCCATAAGGGCGATAGCTTCCTCGGGAGAAAGGTCGAACTTTTCAAGGAAAAGACCTTCCTTGACTATCTTTTTCATTTCAGCTTCAATCTTTTCGAGAATTTCGGGTGTGAAATTCACTTCACTGTCAAAGTCATAATAGAAGCCCTTATCAACTGCAGGACCGATAGCAAGCTTTACATCAGGATAAAGTCTTTTAACAGCCTGAGCGAGAATGTGTGAGCAGGTATGCCAGAAGGTTTTCTTGGCTTCATCATCGTCAAAGGTGAGAATTTCAACCTGACAGTCACCCTTAAGCACTGTTCTTAAGTCACAGATTTCTCCGTCAATTTTACCGAGACAGGCGGCCTTGTAAAGACCTGCACCGAGGCTCTTTGCCACGGTAATGAGGCTTGCGCCCTCTTCGTACTCACGGACTACGCCGTCTTTAAGTGTTACGTTAATCATAAAAACATCCTTTCTCCGATGAATAATATTATGAAAACCTCTCTCGCATAGCTGCCCTTCTGTGCGGAAAAGGCGTTATTTTTTTCGCCCCTCACCCGCGACCGAAATTATTCATTATTAATTATTCATCATTCATTATTCATTAAAATAAGAAAAACTCCATCCCATGCTTTTTTGCACAGGATGAAGTCATAATTCAAACTCCACGGTTCCACCCGTATTCCGCCCTGAAAGCGGCACTCATAAGCCTTAACGCGGCAAACGGCATACCTTATTTCGGTACACACTCGGGAGTGGTAGGCTTCGTTCGCAGAATATACCGTGCTCACAGCAAATGCACGGCTCTCTGAAAATCCCTTAAACAGCCCTCTCCGTCATCGTTTTAAATGGGATTAAGTTTTTCGTTAGTGTATATTTTATCACCGTAAAATGCTTTTGTCAAGCATTTATTTTAAGAGTTCGCTGCTACTGTGTCGCCGATAGCCTTAAGAAGTGAAGCCTCATCGGTAGAGGGGAAATCACAGGTGTAGTGCCATATCATCATGCCCGCATAGCCCTCATCGATAGCAAACTGTGTCTTCCGCGCTATAACGTCGGGAGTGTTGAACCAGAAGGTCTTGCCGATGCTTTCATCGGTGTAGAAGCCGTTTTCATCAATCAGATGTGCATAGCCATTATAGCCGTACCAATAAGCATCCCCGTCAGTAGGTCTTGCGTAGAAGGGAAGTCCGAAGGTTGCCTTTTCGAGAGGGATGTTTGAATCCTTTATCCACTGTGAACGCTCTGCAACAGTATCGAAGGTGGCATGCTTGCCTTCTTCGTCATAAACATCGTACAGCATAAGCTCAAAGGAGTCAACAAACTGTACAGCGAGCTGTGTATATTCCAGACACCAATCTGATGCGGCAACATTCAGGGTGTAATCGTCACCGAGCATTGAGCCGAGTGAAACAAGAAAATTATTATACGCAAACCATGCACCGTTTGTTACGGGATATTCATAGTCGAAATGTACGCCGTCAAAATCATATTCTTCGAGAACCTCGATAATATTCTTTTTAAGGTTCAGACTTCTGAACGCTTTATTGTGTTCCTTACCTAAGGATTCCATCTGATCATACCAATCGGATGAGTCAGAGGCACTACCGGGCCCGAGAAAGTTAAGCGTAATCTCAATATCTCTGTCACCGATAACTGCCTTAAGGTTGTCAAGAGCAGGCTCAAGGGTATCTCTGTCGATAGTGACATTACCCTTATTATCGAAGGTAGCAACACCGAAAAGAATAACATCGGTGATAATGTCAAAATCCTCACTGCAAAGACTTGACGGATTCTGAATGTTTTCACAGACAACGTAGCTTTTTACCCTGAATTTCCTATCAAGATTATCCTCAGGATTCATATCAACACCGAAAAAGCCCGTTATCAGTGAAATCACAGCTGTCATAAATGCAATGATACTTTTAATAAATGTCATAATATTTTACTCTCCCGAAAATTTATCCTTCGAAAATTCCATCCTGAATAGCCATAATCTGGTCGACTCTTCTCTGATGTCTGCCACCCTCGAACTCTGTGTCAAGGAAAACATCGACCATTTCGAGTGCAAGGCCTGCACCAACTACTCTACCACCGAGGCAAAGTGCGTTCGCATCATTATGAAGTCGGGTAAACTTAGCACTGAAATAATCACTGCAGCAGGCTGCTCTGATACCCTTTACTTTATTGGCTGCCATAGAAATACCGATGCCGGTACCACAGCAAAGAATAGCCTTTTCACATTCACCGCTTATAACGGAATTACAGGTTCTGTAGGCTATAGCCGCGTAGTCGATAGACTCAGGACTGTAAGTACCGAAGTCCTTATATTCTATACCTCTTTCTTCGAGATGCTTTTTGATTTCTTCTTTGAGGTAAAATCCTCCGTGGTCTGCACCTAATGCTATCATCACAAATCTTCCTTTCAATATAACATATTGTAGCTATTGTAACACAAAACACCTTTTTTGTAAACAGGTAAAAACAAAAATCGTCTCCCCTCTTTTTACAGAGGAGAGACGGAAAAAATCAAGCATAAAGAGAATAGGGTGAGTAAACGAAGAGAATACTGAGACCGAGTAAAATCTGTGCGGCGAAATATGTACCGATATTGATATTGCGAACGAGTCTGGTTGTCTTTCCCATAGGAATGGTAAAGCCGATAATTATGTCAGAAATGGTGAAAAGAACTGCACCGAGACCTACTGTAAGAGCAATACCGAGCATATGGTCATTTGTGCCGTATGCTACCTCACCGATAGCATAGCGAAGACCCTTTGTGAGCATAGTAAACAGGATAAAGCCGTAAACAACAAACGCAATAAGAAGATGCTTTTTACCTTCAAAAATCTTCATCTTAAGCATAATCGCAAGCATTATAGCGAGAAGTGCAAAGGTAGCAACAAGCTCATACCAGGTAAAGACGGGAGATTTGCTGATTGCCTTCCAGAAGGCTACAATGTAAACGATGTGACCGACAAGGAAGGAAAGGAATCCTACTACGAAATGCCAGGATTTATTCTGAATCGAATGAAGGAATATATCTCCGAAAAATCCGAATATAAGTCCCCATATCATCAGCGATGCATAAGTTGTATTATTGCCTGAAATCTTTACACAGAGGAAACCGCAGAGCACAAAGAGTGCTGCACCTATGGTTTTATAAATGAATGACTTTTTGCATCTGTCGGGCCAGTAATATTTAAGGAAAACAGGCACACAAACACATTCGGCGAGAATAGTAAGGCCGAGTAAAATTTTTAAAAGCATATTGTTTTCTCCTGTTCTTTATCTTCTTCTGCCTACGGTGTCTACCTTGATTTTACCTCTCTGAACTGAGTCGATAATAGGAACAAGGTGAGGTATAGCCTTACTTACTGCCGTCTGGAACACAGGCTGTTTGATAACATCCTTTACGGTGTCTTTCAGTGTTTCAGCCATAAGTGCGGTAGCAGGATTGGAAGAAGGACGCATAATAACATTATCGCCGTTGAATTTGAAATTAATAATTCTTTCAGATGTTACTTCGATGCAGCGGATATGCACCTCTAATTCGCTCTCGCTGTTCCAACAGCCTGTACTGCAGGTAGTGTACGGAATTTTACCGATAACAATGTTATCCCAGCGGTATTCACCGTCAAGACCGATATGTACTGTATTGATTTCGTCGCCTTCTACCCAGGTCATATACATATCATCGTCACCGAAACGGAATGTGACCTCAGAAATGTTACCTGCCTTGTCACTTTCCATAAACAGAGCTGTGAGGGGAACAACGGAAACAGGATAACCTGCAACATTGACAATAACAGGCTTTCTGAAATTGATTTTCTTTTCAGCTATTCTGCTTTCAAGAGCAAGTGAACGGGGGTTCACAGGTGCCTTAGGATAAGCGGGAATGGACACGGGTACACTTTCAGCATTTGCATCAGGCTCGATAAATGCTTTTGGGAAATATTCCCATATAACATCACGCATACCCTGTTCATAAACCTCGCCGCCAAGAGAAATAAAGCAGGCATCAAGATCCTCAAATACGATACCGAACTGGCAGAACATACCGTCTGCACGGTAGGATTTTTCATAACCGCCGTTTCTCCAGAAGCAGTAGCCGTAACCCATTACACAGTCCCTATCCTGCTGTGACTGTGAATTATCAGCGTGATAAGCGGTGGAAACCTTTACCCACTCCTCGGGAATAACCTGCTTTCCGTCGAACTTGCCCATCTGCTGATAGCAGTACATAACCTTAGCGAGATCTTCGAGAGAAAGCATCATACCCCAACCGCCGGCCTCAATACCGCGGGGACATGTTTCCCAGAAAGCATTTTCTATACCGAGAGGCTCGAAAAGACGGGGCTTAAGATAATCCATAACGGACATACCTGTCATTTTGTGAATTATACAGCAGAGAAGATACATATTCTCACTGATATAAAGAAACTCTGTACCGGGCTCTGAAATCCAGGGTGAATTGAGAATATCCTTGAACCATCTGTCCTTTGTTCTGTCAAGGAAAACGCTTACGGATTTACCGCTTCTCATAGTGAGAAGGTCTTCGACGGTCATTTCCTCCAGGTATTCGTCCTCTTTATCCCCTCTCGCTTCAGGGAAGATATCAACGAAACGGGTATCAACATCAAAGTAACCCTCATTAACTGCAAAGCCTATGGCAATAGAGGTAATGGATTTACTTACGGAATACATCATATGCTTGTATTCTCTGGCAAAGGGTTCACGGTAAACCTCACAGGCGATTTTTCCGTGACGGATTACCATAAAGGAATGAAGCTCTTTGTTTTTCTCCATACAGGCGTCTACAAATTCCTGAAGAACCTTAGAAGATACACCTACTTCTTCAGGTGTTTTGGCTGTTTCGAGCCAGGGTTTTACTTTTTCTTTTACTTTCATTTTCTTTTCCTCCTGTAAAAATTCTTCATTTATTTAAAATGCAATTATTTACCTTTTCTGTCCTTTTGCATTTTATAGGTAAAAATCTGTGCCGCTAAAATTACTGCACCCACGGCAAGAGCGGCAATAATTTTGCCTGCCGTGATGTTAAGATGTCCCTTCTGCGTATCTTCCTCGGCATCGATATTATTTTCATTCATCGCCAGAAGAAGCCCGGAATAGGCAAGCTCGATTTCATCAAGACTCGAAAGTCCGTCAAGAGTGGTTTCAGAAAGCAAAACCGCATCCTGTCTGTTTTTCATTACAGTCTGAGAAGCTGACCACATATCGGCATTTTCCGCCTTTTCCGTAAGAGCTGAAAGTGCCTTCCATGACTTTTCGTGTCTGTCGATGTAAGAGACCAGGGAGACAAGATTATTAGTCTCTATTACGCTGTAGCCTGCCTCGATAAGCTCATTCCAGCCCTCGGTGCTGTCGGTTCTCTGACCCGAAAGGTCGAGATCGTACATCGGTGCGATAGCCTTCGGTGCATTTTCATTGGCAAACCGCTTACAGAAGGAATTACCGTAAACCACACCGAAATAGTTCTTTGTCTGATACTGAACAAAGTCTGAGCCGATTTCACTCATTTTACTGAAGTTCGAAATGGCTGAAAAGATGATGTTTCCTCTGTAAGGTGAGATAACATTTACCTTTTCAGGCTTTGAGGATACCCATTCACTTACCTTTGACGCGGATTTATCCGTTCTTATTATTATTCTGTCAAAGGCACCGTAATGACTGATAAGGTCATAAATTCCGTCTCTTTCCTCCCAGGGAGCATCAACGATAATAATAAAATCCTCACCTGTAAGGGAAATAGTCTGACTGAGAGAAACCATACGGTATTTCGTAAGTGCGCCTGTATTATCCTTAAGGTAATAATTCTGCAGCTGCTCATAGGTAATTTCACCCACTGACTCATAGGGTGCATCAGTAACATCGGAGAGCTTTTTGCCGCTTTCTGTAAGAACCAAAATACCGTCAGCTGTTTTACGTACACCGACGCTTACACCGTCGGCATCCTTTTCCTCTGCAGAAAGAACACCCTCGAGAGAATTTTCAGGATAAAGAGCTGTTTCACCTCTGTAGGAGATGCACATTATACTGTTTTCTTCACTGTAAAGAGTATCTGCAGAATAAGAATTCATAGCAAAGCAGGAAAACGACAATGAAAAAAACAGAATTGAAATTACGGTAATAACAAATATATTTTTAATTTTAGATGACATAAAATGACCTTTCGTAACTGTTTGTAAATACTATTAATTATATAATAACATACACTGAACATTTTATCAATAATTTTTTTATTACTTTTATCTTACTTTTTATAAAAAGCAAACAAAAACCGCTGCAAAGGCTTAAGCTTTTACAGCGGTCGATTATTATATTTTCACTTCTGCCCTGTCCCCTATTTTCATCCCGTCCTCGGTGACAAGACAGTCATAAGCCACTATCTTGACCCCCTCGTTATAAGCCTCTTTAAGTGTACGGGCAAATACGGGATCGTGGTCTGCATTGGCGGTGAAACAAATGACATCCTTCATCTGAATAACGAAAAAGACATAAGCTTCATAGCCTTCCTTCAGACATTCGCACAGCTCCCTTAAATGCTTACTGCCTCTTTCCGTGGGTGCATCGGGAAAGGAAACAACTCCGTCATTTTCCAGTGTAACTCCCTTCACCTCAATAAAGGCTTTTTTATCAGCATATTCCACATAGAAATCGAAGCGGGAATTGCCGTATTTGCATTCGGGTCTGATTAGCTTTATGTCAGAGAAAAGTCCGCCTTCCGAGAGGAACTCTCCTACCGCCTTGTTCGGTGCCTGAGAATCCATATTCACCATTCTTTCTCCCTTTTTAACCGATACGAGAGAATACTGATACTTTCTGTCGGGATTATTGCTTTTTTCCAGCCATACCTCGGCTCCCTCAGTGAGAAGTTCACGGCATCTGCCCGTGTTTTTAACGTGTACGGCTGTTTCTTTACCGTCAATAATTACATTCGCCACAAAACGGTTGGGACGGGAAACAAAATAACCCTTATGAATATTACTGTATTTCATATTTTACTGACCAAGGAAGGTGAACACTCCGTCCACAGCCTGTGCACCGGCCTTCGCAAAGAAGTTAAGTGCAGAATCCAGAGAAACCTTTTCCGGTGATTTCTCTGATGTACAGTCAATAAACTGAGGATATGCAGGGTTGGCATAAACATCGGTAAGATTATCGTCGCAGAGAAGATAGCAGGCAAGGTCAATGCAGATTTTATTATTAGCTGTTCCCTCGTGTGACTGACCTTTGAAATACCAGGTAGTGCAGGGAATAAGACCTGTGGTAGCATCCACCATACCGTCAGGTGAAAGATGGCTGTGAGCAGGATCTGCACAGTAGGTACCCTTGGCAGTGTAGTTCTCGCCCAGAGTTTCGCCTAAAGGAGCAAAGGTAGCGCCGAGAGACGTAGAGGCAGAATGGATAATTCCGTCGGAGTTGGTTGTCTTGTAGCCCGCAGTAAGGGGGAAAAGCTCTAAATCGTAACAGCAAAGGCTGAAAGACTGTGCTCCCTTTTCAGTAATAGATCTGAGGTTTTCAGGGAAATTTTCTCTTGCCTTCATAAAGTTATCCACTTTTTCTCTGATAAGAGCGAATTCGTCATCCATAAGCCACTTTTCTCTGGCCTCGGGATAATAAGCCGTGGGACATAGAGCCCAGAGCTGTGTGGTAGGTCTGACAGCGTGCTCTACCACACCCTCAGCCAGAGCCTGTACGGAGGCTTTGAGCACATCGGAAGGAAGAAGCACACGCAGAGCAAGAGAAAGAAGATGTGTGGTGAAGGTGTCACCTAAAAGACTGGTGAGAACATCACCGTAAAGTGCGCTGTTTTTTTCAGTGCTGAGATTACCTGTAAGAATATCGCCTACGATGTCGGAGCCGTCAATGGCAGGAATTACATAAACCATCTTTTTGATGAGGTCGTGGTCCTCCTTGTACATATCGAGGTAAGATACAGCAAGTGTACCGCCCAAGCTTATAGGGCAGAGATTTACCTTATCGGCTCCTGTCTGAGGAAGAACGGTTTCAGTGATGAACTCGTGAAGAAGACGGGTGGTTTCCTCGATGTCGCCTAAAGAATCATATCCGAAAAGATAAAGATTGTCGTTTCCGATAACCTCTGCACAGGTGTGCATAGGTAACATTCTGTAATAATATTCGCGGAATTCGTCGGGAAGAGCCTCCATAGAGCACTGATAAGAAGGAACATAAACATTATCGAGGTAGTTGCCCTCATTATCCTTACGGAATGCATAGAGCAGATCATCCACACTGTCCCTGAAGGCCTGTGAAAGTCCTGCATCACGGCGTGTGAACACAGAAAGAAGAAGAGAAGGAAGAACCTCCTTTACCATAGCCGTAATGTCAGCCTCCAAGGGCCATACCGTAAGCTCACCGCCCTCGCGGTCAGGAAGAACATTACCTTCGTCATCCACCACATAGGTGTCGTTCTGACCTATACCGTGGAGAAGAACTACAGGTGTTTCCCTGTCATAGGCAGGTACATATGCAGCCGTTTCCTCTGCGAAAGAAAAAGAAGGCACTGCAGTCAAAAGCATAATAAGTGCGAGAATAAGGGTTGAAAGTTTCTTTACATTTTTCATAATGATTCTCCTTTATCTGATACCGAAATGCTTTTCGGCAAATCTTACACCTTCCATAGCATCCTTGGCGTAATAGGAGGCTCCTATCATATCGGCATATTCTTTGGTAAGAACTGCACCGCCAACCATAACGGACACTTCGGGACATTCTCTTTTTAAAAGAGCGACTGTTTCCTTCATAGCCTCAGTAGTAGTGGTCATAAGAGCACTGAGACCTACGAGAGAGACCCTTTCAGCCTTTACCCTTTCAGCTACAGTCTCGGGACTGACATCCTTTCCCAGGTCGATTACATCGTATCCGTAATTTTCCAGAAGCACCTTTACGATGTTTTTACCGATATCGTGAATGTCACCCTTTACGGTAGCGACGATAATTTTACCCTTACTTTCATCGGAAGCCGAAACGAGCTCCTTCACTGCATCAAAGGCACGTGATGCCGCCTCGGCACTCATCAGAAGCTGAGGAAGATACATGGTTTTTTCCTCGAAATGCCTACCGACTCTGTCGAGAGCGGGAACGATGTATTCATTGATTACCGACAGAGGCTCTTTCTCTGAAAGAAGCTCCTTCGCTCTGAGAAAAGCATCATCCTTCATACCCTTTACTATGGCTCTGACTAAGGACGGCATATCCTCTCTCTCGCTCTGTACAGCTGCAGCGGAAACCGTCACCGTCTCTTTTTTCAGCGACGAAGCAAAACCGATATATTCACTGCAGTTTTCATCGAGACCCGAAAGAGCCCTGTAAGAATAGTAGCTTTCCATCATCGCCACAGAATAGGGATTCATAATGGCACAGTCCAGACCTGAATTGAACGCCATAGTAAGAAAATGAGAGTTCACCGTCTCTCTTGACGGAAGACCGAAGGAAATATTAGAAACACCGAGACTTGTTTTGACACCCAGCTTTTCTTTTATCATTCTCACTGAGTCAAGAGTTATCTTTCCGCTTCGGTTATCGGATGAAACGGTCATAGCCAGAGGATCAACGATAATGTCCTTTTTATCAATACCGTATTTCGCACATTCGTTTATAATCCTTTCAGCGATGGCTGTTCTGCCCTCAGCGGTGTCGGGAATACCGCTTTCATCGATAGTTAGAGCGATAACCGTTCCGCCGTATTTTTTCACCAGAGGAAGCACGGCATCCATACTCTCCTGCTTTCCGTTCACGGAATTAATGAGAGGCTTACCGTTATAAACGCGCATAGCCTTCTCCATAGCCGAAGCCTTAACCGTGTCTATCTGCAAAGGAAGAGAAGAAACCGTCTGAAGCTCTTTTATGCATCTGACGAGCATTTCATCCTCATCGATTTCGGGAAGACCCACATTCACATCGAGGATGTGTACACCCTTTTCCTCCTGCATTACGCCCTCGTTTATTATGTAGCTTATGTTACCGTCACGCAGAGCCTGTTTGAATTTAGGCTTACCTGTAGGGTTGATTCTCTCACCGATAAGAACGGGAGCAACACCTATTTCCACAGCGTGAGTATAAGAAGAAACTAAGGTATAATTTTTGTTTTCTACAGGAACAAAAGGTAAATTTGCAGTTTTTTCTGCTGTTTTTCTTATGTATTCGGGAGTAGTACCGCAGCATCCGCCGAGAACAGCCGCACCGATCTCAGCTATTTCTGCCATACAGTCGGAAAACTCCTCGCTGTCCACATCGAAGACAGTCTTTCCGTCCACACTTCTCGGAAGTCCTGCATTAGGACATACCATAACAGGGAGGGAGGAATATTTCACATATTCTCTGACTATATCCACCATCTGACGGGGACCGAGGGAGCAGTTTATACCGATAGCATCAGCACCGAGCCCCTCTAAAAGAGCTATCATTGCCTTAGGTGATGCGCCTGTCATAAGCTTTCTGCTTTCATCGTAGACATTACTTACAAAAACAGGTCTGTCCGAATTTTCTTTTACGGCTAAAACTGCAGCCTTGGTTTCATAGCTGTCATTCATAGTCTCCACGATATAAAGGTCGGGATTATATTTTTCCGCTATTCTTACCGTTTCAGCGAAAATCTCCACAGCCTTTTCGAAGGATAAATCACCCAAAGGCTCCAGAAGCTTACCTGTGGGCCCCATATCAAAGGCTATAAAAGCTTTTTCCTTTCCGCTGAGTTCTACCGCCTTTTTAGCATTGACAAAGGCGGCAGATATAATCTCCTCGAGATTATCAAACTTAAGGGAATTAGCGCCGAAGGTATTAGTGGAGATAATATCTGACCCTGCATTCAGATATTCGAGATGTATGGCTGTTATGTCGTCGGGACGGGTGATGTTCCATTTTTCAGGTTTTTCCCCGGCTTTAAGGCCTCTCGCCTGTAAAAGGGTACCGAATCCTCCGTCACTGTAGAGACGCTCTTTATTCAAATAATCTTTTATATTCATTTTATTTCACTCCAATAAATGCGGTAACGGATTTTTTCGGTGTCATCATCATTGAATCGCTCAGACTGATACCTAAAGTCTTTTCCGCATCGAGAAACTGCAGTAAGTCTGCCTGATATTTAAGCTCTGTGTCACCGTATCCGAGACTGAAGCGCGGTTTGGTGTCTTTTCCCTGTGAAATAACAGAGTTCAGCCTGTCACAGAAGCACTCTATGGCAGAGGAAGCTATGCAGTCGGCAATAAGATACTTCAGCTCAGAATATGAACCGTATTTTATAAGAAGGCGGTCAACTCCCACACCTGTAGTGGCGGCGAACACATAAACATAACGGCATCCCTCGAGATTCTTTTTTAAATCCTTACTCTCAAAGGAACAAAAATCGAAAATTATCCTGTCACCTTCTCCGAAGGTAAGAGAGCTTTTTCTGTAAGCGGATTTATAAAAGATATTTTTCTCAATTTCACACAGACATTCACCGTAAGCCTTTTCAAACTCCGGATTTTCATAATCCCTTTTAAGGCCCATATAACGGTAGGCTTCACACTTATCTATACAGATTCCGTCGCCTTCACAGTTAAACGTATAAAGTCGGTTCTCGCTCATAAAATCTTATCCTGTTATCGCTGAAATGTTTTCTTTGATTTTCATTGCCACCTCGGGCTTATTCATCGTGTAAAGGTGCACTGCATTCACTCCGTTAGCGTAAAGGTCCACTATCTGCTCTGTGGCATAGGCTATACCCGCCTGAGCCATCTGCTCGGGTGATGAGCCGAATTTATCCACTATACGGACAAAGCGCTGAGGGAGAGCCGTACCCGAAATGGCACAGATTCTCTTTATAGATTTAGGATTTGTCACAGGCATAATACCTGCTACTACAGGTACATTGATACCCGCCTCTCTTATACGGTAAAGAAAATTATAAAGCACGTTATTATCGAAAAACATCTGAGTGGTGAGGAACTCACATCCTGCTTCCACCTTTTCTTTGAGATATTTTATATCATCGAAGGAGGTGGCACTTTCAGGATGACTCTCGGGATAACAGGCACCGCCGATACAGAAACGTCCGTAGTCCCTGATTTCCTTAGTAAGCTCAGAAGCATAATGGTAATCGAGATGCTCTCTGCTCATTCCCTCGGGTATGTCACCTCTAAGGGCAAGAATATTCTCAATCCCCTTACTTCTGAGAAGGTCAAGCTGATGCTTTATGTCTTCTTTTTTAGAAGAGATACAGCTGAGATGTGCCAGAGCAGGAACACCGTAGTTTTTCTGCAGATTTTCAGCAATAAAAGCCGTATATTCACTCGTTCCGCCACCGGCACCGTAAGTCACGGACATAAAATCCGGCTTAAGCAGTGCTATTTTCTCTGTGGCTTCCTTTACACTTTCGAAGGTATCACTTGTTTTCGGCGGAAAAACCTCCATGGATAAAACCGGTTTACCGCTGTTTATAATGTCTGTAATTTTCATTGAGATTCACCTTGGTTACGCTTTAGTTTTTAAGAGAGTGCATAGGTGCAGGGATTCTGCCGCCGCGATTAATGAAATCCACGGAAGAGAATTCGTGTACGGGCATAACGGGAGCTGAGCCCAGAAGACCACCGAATTCGATTATCTCCCCTACCTTTTTACCTACTGCAGGAATAATTCTTACTGCGGTGGTTTTGGTGTTAACCACACCGATAGCAGCTTCGTCAGCGATAATGGCTGAAAGTGTTTCAGCAGATGTGTCACCGGGAACGGCAATCATATCGAGACCGACAGAGCATACGCAGGTCATAGCTTCCAGCTTATCGAGAGTGAGTGCATTTTTAAGTGCCGCCTCTATCATGCCCTCGTCCTCACTTACGGGAATGAAAGCACCTGAAAGTCCACCAACGTGGTTACTTGCCATAACGCCGCCTTTTTTCACAGCATCGTTTAAAAGAGCGAGAGCGGCAGTAGTGCCGTGTGTACCGCATACCTCGAGACCCATTTCTTCGAGTATTCTCGCCACACTGTCACCCTTTTCGGGAGTGGGTGCGAGAGAAAGGTCAACTATACCCGAAGGTACACCGAGTCTCTTTGACGCCTCTGATGCCACAAGCTGACCCATACGGGTTATCTTGAAGGCAGTTTTCTTTATGGTTTCAGCCACTACGTCAAAGGGCTGACCCTTACATTTTTTAAGAGCGTGATGAACTACACCGGGACCGCTTACGCCCACATTGATTACGCATTCAGCTTCACCTACACCGTGAAAAGCACCTGCCATAAAGGGGTTGTCCTCGACAGCGTTGGCAAATACTACAAGTTTGGCACAGCCGAAGCCGCCTTTATCTGCAGTTTTGTCGGCTGTCTTTTTGATAATCTGACCCATAAGCTTAACGGCATCCATATTTATGCCTGCCTTGGTACTGGCAACGGAAACGGA
>CALCHE010000149.1 GCA_937901145.1 uncultured Clostridia bacterium | reverse complement strand
CCTCATCTTCGTCAAAAATAACCGTACCGTTCATAACAGTCAGAATATCATCGGAACCGCTGAAGGAATAAACCTTGGCTCCCGTGTTATTCTCCGTATGAACCGCAGTTGCCGGAGTGGAAACGTCTGACGTGGCTGACCTGTAAAAAGTAAGACCGAATAAAACCAACACAAAAGCAAGAGCTATGATAACAACCTTTTTCATATTATTCCTCCCCTAATCTGTTTTGCAATTTTATTATACAGTACAACATATAAAAAGTAAACAGAAATACACTCTCTTTTTCAGGGATATCCTCTCAAATTCTTTCCGTTATAATGAAAAAACACTCCCGAACAAACGAGAGTGCACTGTAGTTATATCTTTAATTTTCAGTATTAAAATCTTCTAAAAATTGAAATATATTTAGAAAAGAGTTCTACTTATTCTTCTGATTCTATAACAGACATTATTTCCTTAATTGCTTTTTCCTTTGTATCAAAAAAACTCACCGATGTTTTCGCAGGACACCAATAATAATGCTTGTTCCCTTCAAAATCATCAAAAAGCTTTTCCATTATTATGTAAGTGAAATATCCATTTCTGTAATAAACTTCACCACATTTATCTTCATCTCTATTCATAATTACTTCTATTGGCTCGGAAACAACATCAATCTCAGAAATATTTTTTTCTAATTCTTTTTTTCTTTTTCTCTTAAAAATACCTAACATCAATATTCCTCCTAATGAAAGTTTTTATGTTCTTATCAAGTCACTAATATCCTACCAAAAAGTAACAAAAAAGTACACTCCCGAAATCGGAAGTGTACCATAAGCGATAAAGTAATTATCTCTTTGAGAACTGTTGCAGCGTTAAGAAAACAGTCCTGCGGACTGTTTTTAGCCTGCAACCGCAACAGCTGAGCTGTAAGGACCCGAAGTTCCCCTAAAGAAAAAAACACACTCCCGAGTAATCGAGAGTGTGCATAGATGATAAAGTAATTATCTCTTTGAGTTATAAGAACGGTGTTTTGTACCGTTTTGAACTGTTTTGAAAAGTCCTTTATTATAGCGGTTTACTTGCTTTATTGTATCATATCGTTTTGTAAATTTCAAGACCGTTTTATATTTTGGGACATCAAACAGACATCAGCGGACATCAAAATACTATTGCAATTTTAAGGAAATCAAGTCTGCAACCTTTGCCTTTGCACTGTCAAGAACATCTGCATACACATTCGCAGTTGTTGATACATCAGAATGACCGAGCAATTCAGAAACAATTTTTAAATCAATACCGCTATTTATTAAAAGTGTGGCGTTGCAGTGTCTTAAACTGTGTAATGTGATAAAGTCAAAGTCCGTACCTTTAACAAAACGCCTGAATTGTGTATTGAGTCCTGACCTGTCAACATAATTGCCGCTATCGGTTGTAAAGACCATTTCAGGATATTTATAATCTTTTCCGAGTTTTGCTATCTTTTCATCATTGTATTGTTTCTGCTCTAAAAAGATTTTTGCCAAAATATCCGATAATGCAATATACCTATTACTTGTTTTAGTTTTCGGCGGTTGTAACCAATGCTTACCGCCTACATCTGTTAGTGTGTTTTCAATGTGAATAGTTTTGTTTTCAAAGTCTATATCTTGCCAACGCAGAGCCAAACATTCACCTGAACGCATACCTGTATATAATAAAACTTTAATAATGCGGTTGAACTGTGTGCTATCTTCAACCATTTTCAATAAGTCTTTCGCTTGATGTTCATTAAGGAAAGGCTTTTTTTCTTTTGGTTGCTTTGCCTTTGGTAATATAACCGCTTTTGTGCAGGGTGTTTCTTTTATAAAACCCTGTTCAACGGCACGAGCAAAAATGCTTTGAAGAATGACATATACTTTTCTGCAAGTCGCAGGGGCGTATGTTCGAGTCTTAAAAAAAGCGGTTATCTTTGCAGGGGTAAAGTCTTTGAGTTTGATGTTTCCGAGTTCAGGCAATAAATGATTTTTTATCTGACTTTCATAATTATATGCTGTAATCTCTTTTAGTTCATTCTTTGCATAGTTATCAATAAACCATTCAGCCATATCACAGAAACGCATATTTTCGTTTAATGAAGTCATACCCTTGCATTTTCTTTCAAATTCAATAGCGAATTCGTGAGCAAGTTTTTCAGCCTTTTTCGGAGTGGTATTTTCAGGCGGTTTATATGTGGTTGTTTTTCGTATCTTCTTACCGTTCACATCAAGACCGAGAGAAACGACAATCTGAAAAGTGTTTCCACGCTTATTTATCGTTGCCATTGTTTACACCTGCCTTTGCAGTTCATAATCGAAATTACCTTTTTTGTATTCCTCTATAACCTTTTTATATTCTTCATCAGTAATTCGTCCCTCTTGATACAAAGACTCTGCAAAACGGAATAATTTTTGTTGCATTAAGAAATCGAGTCTTTCGTCTACTGTTGAAAAACGAGAATTATATTTGTTTTTCATTCTATCGGTAATATCAGTAATTGTGTGAGTTATTGAATAATCTGTAATATCAGAATTGCGAATTGTCGTTCGAGCATTACCAACACTAAATGAAATATCTTCGTTTTCGTTATCACACATTTTGCCCGATAATAAAGCCAAAAAATAATTAAAGTCATCATCTTCTACAAGTAACGAAAGAGTATCACTGTTTGCGGTTGCGTGGTTTTTCTTTGAAATTTCACATAATTTTTGAACGGCTTTTGAGGATAGACCTATATATTCACACACTGCATTCAAATCTTTATCAGATGTAGGTTCTTTAGCAAGTCCGAGCAAATAATCGGTTGATACATTATAGTATTTTGCTATTTTTGTTAAGTTGGATATTGAGCAATCAGAAATACCGTTAACATACTTTCTAAAAGTCTGTTCGGGTATATTCATATTGGAAGCCTGCACAGGTATTGTGTTTTTGTAATCTTCGTCTTGTTTCCGTTCAATAAGTTTTTCTAACTTTTCTTTTAATATTTTTTTCATAACATCACCTATCTAATTTGATAATTTGACCGCTTTTTTTCTCTAAAAACCAACTAAAAGGCGGTTTTCGTTTTTTCTTTTTATTTATGCTATAATCTTTTTAGATAGAACGAGTCGACATTCTATCTAATTAGATTTTACACTATAGCGGCAAATTTGTCAAGAGAAAAAGAAAGAAAAACGGAGTTGATTATTTTGAGTTTAGAAAACAATAAAACTATTGAAGAAATGGCAAGAGATGAACGCCTTGCTTATTTTAAGGAGTGGCGAGCCAACAATAAGGATAGAGTAAAAAAGTATAATACTGCTTATTGGGAAAAAAGAGCCGCTCGAAAAAATGAAGAAAAGGAGAATAAAATCGGTGATTGAAAACTCTCCTAAATTCTTAACTATTAGAGAAACCGCAAACAAAGGTATTTTATCTGAATATGCTTTGCGTTTAATGCTGAAATCGGACAACCCACCCCCACACATTACAATCAATAAAAAAGTTATGATAAACTATCCCCTTTTTATTGAATGGCTTGATAACGAAAGTAAAAAGGCGGTGAGTAGTTGAACCACCTGAAGCAAAAATCTGTGTGGATAAATTGGCGTTTTGAAAAGGACAGAAACGGCAGACCGACAAAAGTACCCAAAAACTCCCGAACAGGTGGAAACGCACAATCGGACAATCCGCAAACTTGGAGCAGTTTTTCAAAGGCTGAAGCCGAAAAGCAAAAATATAGTGGTATTGGCTTTATGTTTGCGAATGGCATTTGCGGTGTTGATATTGACGGTTCAGACGGACATACAAAAGAAAACCCCTTGACCGCTGAACTGCTTGAACTTTTCAAAGGTACATATATCGAAAAGAGTCCGAGCGGAAGCGGTTATCACATCATTTTTCAGTGTGATATAAGCCAAATTCCCACAGAAATAGACAAAGACGGAAAAACAAAGTTAAACCCTGCCTATTATCAGAAAAACCCTAAAAACGATATTGAGTGCTATATTTCAGGTATTACTAATCGCTTTTTTACCTATACAGGTAATCGAGTATCAGAGCATAGCAAAATAACAGACCAAACAGAGCAGGTTTTATATCTGTTAAACAAATTTATGTATAGAGGTGATGAGCGTATAAGTACAGCAATTCTTGAAAGAGCAAGGAACGCAAAGAACGGAAACAAGTTTATTGCTTTATATGACAATGGGGATATTTCCGCATACAACAATGATGAAAGCAGTGCTGATATTGCTTTATGTAACATTCTTGCTTTTTATTTACAGGGTGATACCGCCGCTATTGATACGGCTTTTCGTGAAAGTGCTTTATACCGTCCAAAATGGGAGCGGACAGACTACCGAGAAAACACTATATCAAAGGCTGTTGCTTTGTGTGGCGGTGAGTATTACAAAGGCAGAGGCAGACCACGCACACGCACGCAGAACGAGTCTACAACCGAAGATTTTACCCCTGATGTGTTAAGTGCTTACCTTGAAGAAAACGGCATTACAGTTCGTTTTAACGATATTACAAAAGCCGTTGATATTGAGGGTATGGAAAACGAAAGTGCAGAGCATATACAGGCTAATATATCGGCTATTCTGTATAGTGAATTGCAGAGTCAATACAAGCGGTGCAATATGCAGATTATTTCTTCTTACCTTGATATTATTGCAAGTCGAAACAAATACAACCCTGTACTTGATTTTCTTGACAGTGTGGAATATGACGGTAACGATTATTTGACGGAATTATACGAAATTCTCAATATTTCCGCTGATGATACATTAAGTCGAACACTTATAAAAAAATGGCTGTGGCAATGTGTTTCAATGCTACATAACAACCCTGTTGAGCCGTTCGGTGCTGACGGTGTTCTTGTTATCACAGGTAAACAAGGTATCGGTAAAACGAGCCTATTCCGTAAACTTGCACTGAAACCGCAGTTTTTCAAAGAGGGTATCGCTTTAGACTTCAGGGACAAAGACTCATACATTCGAGCGTTGTCCTGTTGGATAGGTGAACTCGGAGAGATTGAAACAACTTTCAAATCTGATGTTGAACGCCTAAAGGCATTTATAACACAAAATGTTGATGAATACCGAAAGGCTTACGGCAGGGGCGATATTCGGGCAGTACGCCGCACTTCTTTGTGTGGCACTTGTAACAGTGAAGAATTCCTGATTGATAGCACAGGAAATCGCCGCTTTTTTAGTGTGGCGGTTGATGAAATCGACCTTGACAGACTTTCAACTTTCAATGCCGTTCAGTTATGGAAACAGATACAGGCTTTATCAAGTGGCAATTTGCAAGGTTTTAGGCTTACAAAGGAAGAACAAAAAGAACTTGCAGAGCGTAACGCAGTACACGAAAAGAAACTCAAAGGCGAAAACGAAATTGAGGATATTCTTAATGCTGTTGATAATGCAAAGTATAAGATAAGTAACGAGTTGATGACGGTAACTGACTTTAAACAGTTATATAATGACGAACTTCGAGCCTATTCCGTTGCACAAATCGGTAAAGTGCTTGATAAGTTAGGTTATAATTCGGAAATCAAGTATATAGACGGAAAAACTCGAAGATTAAGAGTATTACCAAAACGAATATACCCACCTTATAACTCATATTAACATTACACATTACAGGTCTTACAGTGCAACTCTATGGAACGTCTGAAAAAAATAAAATAATTTATTTATGTAATTATGCTACATAGTAAAACATTGTAATTCCTGTAAAGTCTGTAAAGAGGTGAAGCGTATGAAAATACTGTTTCAAACGAAAATCGGCACTTTCAGAGGTTGTCCGTGTGTGTTACAAAGAATAGATGATACGCCGATAAACTATGCTGAATGGTGCGTACAGTTTGCAGGTAACGGACATTATTTTTCTGAATATGATGAAGCCGTTGCATATATCCGAAAAAGAAAGTTTATGAACAACAAACAAATTCAAACGATAGTGAGGTGATAATATGGTTGACTATAATAAAATGCTTATTGATTTGTTAAACGAAAAAATTGTGCGTTTGAATATTGAAAACGACTCTAAAAGAAAGGAAATAAACCGTCTTAAAAAGCGTATAAGGGAGTTAGAGAAACTTAATGATAAAAACACTCAAGAAACACATTAAACGATTTTTTGCGAAATTTGCTACAAAGAAAGAGGGTGTAAAGGGTGCAGAGGAAGAACGACGAGATTTTACTGTCTGCTCTAATTGCGTGCGGCAGTATTCGAGCCGCTGCCAAAATTGCCGAATGTTCAGAAACGACAATCAGAACAAGGCTGAATGATAATGATTTTCGGCAAAGGTACGAACAAGCAAAAGGGGCGATTTTAACTGAAGCCTGTGACGCTATTTCTGCACGCTTAACCCGTGCTATTGATACTTTGTGTGAGGTGTTGGAAGATACCGAAAATGCCGCCACAGTTAGAGTTTCGGCGGCAGACTCCCTGCTCCGTCACGGTTTACGCTATGTTGAGGTAGCAAATATTCTTGCAAGATTAGAAGCCATAGAAAAGGCACAAAAAGATAACAATTATTGATTTGAAAGGAATTGATTATATTATGACAAGCAGAAGAAATTTTTATTGGGACATCAGAGGTATTGTAAATTCTACCATTGAAGATTTGACCGAGTTTGACAAACAAGAGAAAGCCATTCAGGACAAAATCAAAAGCAACCGTTATACTGCAAAGGCTGTTCAATCTGAATTGCAACCTGAATTAGCAACCATTCGTAGAAATCGAGAAACAAGGCGTGAGGACGGCATTGCCGCTGTTCGTGCAAGAGCGAGTGAATATATTGCAGAATTACGAAAGGCAGACCAACTTAACCCCGATAATTTGACAGATGATATTAAACTCTTACAATCGGGTGTTGCTCTCTCTGCTGATGATTTAGCAACTCTTTTTGACCGTAACGCAGGTAATAGCACAATGCAAAAGTTAATCACTGACTTTGCAAAACAGCACAACAGGGACATTCAGCGTTATTATAGACCCGCAAACGCTGACTTAATAAAAGGTGTTGAAAACATACCTGAAGTAATGCGAATTGTACTTAAATGGCATAATAAACCCGATATTTTCAACAATCACGTTGGAGAGAGTTCTGACCTTGATAAATTCTTACGTGATGAATAAGGGAACAAAAAGTGTAGAACTGCGTTTGCAAGACATTGAAAAGCAATTAAAAATAGAACCTGTACTGAGTTTTCAAGAATTCAAAAGTGAGTGGGAAAGAATGGACTCTCTTTCCTGCTCCGTTCTTGCGGCAGAAGCGGAAAGCGGAGATTTTGAAAGTATGAACCGAGCAAGACGAAAATATATGCTTGCAGTTAGAACATACTTGCTTGAAATGGGCTTGATTGATGAAAATGCAAAAAGTTTTCAGGAAATCGCAGACGAATTGGAGAAAAAAAGTTGAAAGATATACTATCACGCTTAAAAGAAATAGAACGCACGCAACCGTCAAGAGTCGCTGTGTTCTATCCTGACGGAAAAAGAGTTGAAGTCAATGCCTTAAAAGCTTTTAATATGGCTGTAAATTGCCCTGATAACATTTCTTTTCAAGCAATAGATAACAAGGCTATGACAACATTATTAAACGCTGTGAGGGAGTCTACAGCAAAGGCGGTGGACGAATGACCGAAAAGGAAAAAGCCGCTATTTGTTTGATGTGTGATAAGCCTGAATGTACAGGTGAGGCAAAATGCTTTACGGAAAAGAAAAAAGAGTATCTAAAGAAATATAATGAAGAACGCCGAAAAGGTGAACAAGCACTCAATTATATTTGTAATGTGGAATACTCAAAAGCCAAAAGGAAAGCAAGAATAACGGCTATAAACAAACGCAGAAAGGATAATGCTTAAATGAAAATAGCAAAACGCCTTGATAATATCGAGGCACATATTGAAATGCTGACAAAGTATGCTCCAATTATTGTGGCTATTGATAAACATATTCATTATGATGAATTGCCAAAAGATGAATATAAAACCCTTTATTGCGAGTATATCGGCATAGACCGAGAAACCTTTGAAAAGGTGGCTGTTATGGTTTTAGGTGATTTACATATCATTTTGCGAAAAATCGAACCGCCTACTGATAAAGAACTTCAGGCAATTATTGCAGAGGTTGAAGAAAAGGTTTTGAATTAAATTGATTATTCCTTTATAAAGTCTCCTTTCTAAAAGAGAACCGTTCGGCATATTGTCGGGCGGTTTTCTGCTACAAATAAAAAGGCGGCTGACCGTAAAATCAACCGCTTTTTTGCTATTTTTCTATCATTCGGACATCAAACGGACATCAAAAAAGGCTTGCAACAAGGCGTAAACCCTGTAAACAAGCCATTTTCTTGATAAAATAATTATCTCTTTGAGAACTGAGGTGCACGACGAGCGCCTTTGAGACCGTACTTCTTTCTTTCCTTCATTCTGGGGTCACGAGTGAGGAAGCCTGCCTTCTTAAGAGCGGGACGAAGTTCTTCGTCATACTGAAGGAGAGCTCTGGAAAGACCGTGACGGATAGCACCGGCCTGGCCTGTAACGCCACCGCCTGTTACGCGGCAAACGATGTCAAACTTCTCAGTTGTTTCTGTAAGATTGAGAGGCTGACGAACGATGAGCTTAAGTGTTTCAAGACCGAAATAATCGTCGATATCTCTGTCGTTGATAGTGATTTTACCTGTACCTGCATAAACACGTACTCTTGCGATTGACTTCTTTCTGCGGCCTGTGCCGTAGAAGAACGGAGTTGTTTCGTACATTCTGTTTGTCCTCCCTTTCTATTATAATTCTACTACTTCGGGCTTCTGAGCTGCATGTGCATGTTCAGCACCTGCATAAACGCGAAGTCTGGTGAGAGCCTGACGGCCGATTACTGTGTCGGGAACCATACCCTTGATAGCCTTTGTCATAGCGAATTCGGGCTTTGTTTTCATAAGGGTTGAGTACTTAACCTTCTTCATGTTACCGATGTAACCTGTGTGATGGTAGTACATTTTCTGATCGAGTTTCTTACCTGTAAGAACAACCTTATCAGCATTGATGATGATAACGTGGTCACCGCAGTCTGCGTGGGGTGCGAAGGTGGGCTTATGCTTACCTCTGAGAAGATCAGCAGCTTTAGCAGCTACATGACCGAGGGTTTTACCTTCAGCGTCGATAATATACCACTGACGGGTGATGTCGCCTGCTTTGGGCATATAAGTTGACATAACTTTTTCCTCCATTAGATTATTTTTAATGCTCGGATATATTACCACAAGTCCCTTCCTTTGTCAACACCTTTTTCGTATTTTTTTAATTTACATTTTTAATGCTCGTTTTTTCTTCGATTTTCTTCGATTTTCATAGCATTTGCTCACAAACGATTTTTATAAATTTTTCTTTTATCTTTGTATACTTTGCCGAGAAAACGCCTTAGTTTCCTTCTATAACGAAGGTAACACTTCCGTCCTTATATCTGCTGTATCCCTTATAGTCATGAAGCTCGAATATCCTTTTACAGATGGCGAGTCCCATGCCGATGCTTGTTCCCTGTCTTTGTCTTGATTTATCACCCTTGGAAAGCTCCTGCCAGGCTTCATTCGCATCGGCTGCACTGATTGCATCGGCTTCATTGATGACCTCAAATATAAAGCCTTTTTCTTTTTTGCGAAGATTTACGGTAACCCTCTTTTCACCCTGTACATATTTCACAGCATTAGAAAGATAGTTATCTATAGCCATTTTCATAAGTCCCACATTACATACTGCGCAGACGTCACGTTCTATACCTGACACGTCAAAGATAACTCCCCTTTTCTGTGCGAAGGCAAGATAACTCTTTATCTCCTGCCTTAAAAGCTCAGTCAAATCGCACTTTTCTTTTTCGATATGAGTAAGCTGAGTAATTCTATTATAGTTCAGAAGGGAAGCCACTATGCTGTCCATACGAAGCGCCTCGTCGTGAATAGCCTTAAGGTAGCGGTCCTTTTTTTCGGGAGCAACATCTTCCATCAGGCATTCACAGCGGTTCTGTATTACGGCTATGGGTGTTTTAAGCTCATGGGATGCAGCGGAAATGAAGGTAGCTTTGGCTTCTTCGAGCTTTTCGTTTTTCTTTACAACCTTCATACATATAATATAGAAAATTAAGCCTGCCACAGAAAAAAGGATGCCGAGCAACACCGCAGACGAATAAAACGAATCTGAGAAAAGAACATGGGGCAAAATATCAAAACCTCCTACGGTATAAAGCTCATATCCCTTACCTCTGACCTCAAAGCCCATACTGTACTGTGCATCATTTGTTCCTCCAGAACCTCCGCCTCCGTCTGCGGAAAAATTATTCCTGTTTAGTTCAAAATACTCTATTAAATGTTGACGGTATTTTTTCAGGTTATCTCTGTGATAGAACGGTAATTCCAGTTCCTGAAAAAAAGCAGACATAGAAATTTTAGGATGCTCCAAAGTTATATTCGGCTCATAA
Organism: uncultured Clostridia bacterium; assembly: GCA_937901145.1. Classification (GTDB taxonomy): domain Bacteria; phylum Bacillota; class Clostridia; order Oscillospirales; family Acutalibacteraceae; genus UBA6857. The sequence continues at coordinate 13,787 of CALCHE010000149.1, read as the reverse complement.
TCAGAAAGCTTAAAGCTTTCTGACACTAATTTTCTTTCAATATAGGCTCCTAATTCTATAGAAACAGGTATATACTTTTCTCCGTCATAATAAAGTTCTGTTTTAAAAACATCGTAGCCGTTGCTTTTTTTCTTCATCTTCTTTATGAAAGCACCCATTTCTTTTTTCAATTCTTCAGTCAGATATTCGTCTATGCCTATAAAGGTGTCATATCCTGCCCAGCCTTCATCATACATCATTTCGATGCAGATAAAATTTTTATCAATATGTGTCAGATTCAGATTTTCATCGACCACTGCAAAAACACAGGGAAAAGGTGAATATTTAAATTCATTACTGAAATAATAACCGAATATCTCTCCCGCTTTCTCACCTGCGACTTCTCCGACCGCTTCTTCATCAAGAGCTTCTTTATACCGTTCTGTTATGGCTCTGAAAGAGTTGAAAGCCCTGTATTCATAAGAGTTCTGGAATTGACGGCTTACATCATTTGTAGCAACGAAAAAACCGAATAGCAAAGAAAAAGCATAAAACAGCAGCACTCCGCTGATTATCATTCTCTTCATTTTCTTTTTCGAAGTCATATTTACTCCTCCTTTTTGAAAGAATAACCTATTCCCGAGGTAGTGGTGATAATATGAGCCTTCTCCCTCAGAGCCTTTCTGATTCGCTTTATATGGGTGTCTACGGTACGGCTGTCACCGTCAAAATCCCATCCCCATATTTTACTTATAATAACATCTCTGCTTAAAACTGTTCCCCTGTTCTGCATCAGCAGTAACAGCAGATTGAAATCCTTCAAAGGCAGTCTTATTTCTCTTTCTCCCACAAAGACTATTCTCTTTTTCAGATCAATCCTTACCCCTGATTCTTCTATGGAATCATCCTGTTTTAGTCCTTTATTGCGTCTTATGATTGCAGTGATTTTCTCGCACAGAACCGATAAAGGAAATGGCTTTACCATATAATCGTCGGCCCCGTATTTGTAGCCCTTCAGCAGATTTTCTTCCTGCCCTAAGGCTGAAAGAAAAAGAATAGGCACATCCGTAAATTCCCTTATTTCTCTGCAGGCTTCAAGTCCGTCCTTTACAGGCATAAGCACATCCAGTAAAATCAGATCAAAGCCTTCCTTTTCGGCAAAAGAAACAGCCTCAGCACCGTTTTTCGCTGTCACTACAGAAAATCCCTTTGCCGTAAGGTAGTCACTGAAGGGTTCTCTTATATTGAAATCGTCGTCTGCTAAAAGTATCTTATACATAATTCATTCCTCCTTACAGCTTTATCATAAAGGTTCGTTATGGACTTTTTGTGGCAATTTTAAAGATATATAATCTTTCTTCTTTACGCTTTCATAGAATAATTTTAACACAAACGACAGCTTCTTTCAATGCAAAAAAGGTTGCCCTTACGGACAACCTTTCTCTTTATTAATTTGTACTATTAAACAAGTTCAATAATGCACATTTCTGCAGCATCACCGCGACGGGGACCTGTCTTAATAATACGGCAATAACCGCCGTTTACATCCTTATACTTGGGGCTGATTTCGTCGAAAAGCTTCTTAACAACATCTTCCTTTGTGATGTATGCGAGAGCCTGACGCTTATTGTGAAGAGTAGCATCTTTACCGAGAGTAATCATCTTCTCAGCCATAGCGCGTACTTCCTTTGCCCTTGTAACGGTGGTTTCAATGCTACCTTTTTCTAAAAGATATGTTACCATACCTCTGAGCATAGCGTTTCTGTGATCAGTAGGTCTACCGAGTTTTCTGGAACCTGCCATTGTAAATCACTCCTTTACCGTTGTGTAGAATAAATGTTTCTTAGTCGTCTTCACTGCGAAGGTCAAGACCGAAGGAATGAAGCTTTTTGATAACTTCGTCAAGAGATTTCTTGCCAAGGTTACGAACCTTCATCATATCCTCTTCTGTCTTGTTTGTTAAATCTTCCACTGTGTTGATGCCTGCACGCTTCAGACAGTTGAATGAGCGTACTGACAAGTCAAGTTCCTCAATAGTCATCTCGAGAATCTTCTGGTTAGCATCTTCATCTTTGTCAACCATAATCTCAGTATCATAAGCTTCACCTGAGAGGTCACCGAACAAAGCGAGATGTTCGTTGAGAAACTTGGCACCGAGTGAAACAGCCTCAACAGCTGAAATTGTACCGTTAGTCCAAACTTCGAGTGTGAGTTTGTCAAAGCCAATTTCCTGACCGACACGAATGTCGTCAATTGTATAGTTAGCCTTAAGAATCGGTGTGTAAATTGAGTCAATAGCAATCACGCCGATTACGGGCTGCATAAGCTTTTTGTTCTGCTCAGCAGATACATATCCACGTCCCTTGTTTACAGTAAGTTCCATATTGATGTGAGCATCTTTATCAAGAGTGCAGATGTGATAATCAGGATTGATGATTTCAACTTCTGAATCGCACTTGATGTCGCCGGCTAAAACTTCGCCTTCGCCGCTTGCATCAATATACACTGTTTTGGGTCCGTCACCGTGAATTTTGAGGATAACGTTCTTGAGATTGAGGATGATTTCAGTAACATCTTCTCTTACACCCTGAATGGTGGAAAACTCATGAAGAACACCGTCAATTTTAACACTGGTGATTGCGTAGCCGGGAAGTGATGAAAGAAGAATTCTTCTTAAACTGTTACCGAGAGTAACACCGTAGCCACGCTCCAACGGTTCAACTACGATTTTACCGTAGGTACCGTCAGCTGCTAATTCTGCAGTTTCGATTCTGGGCTTTTCAATGCCTATCATGCAAAACCCTCCTTACTTATTTGTGGATGTGTTTTACGCTAATAACCGTCTATTACTTAGAATAGAATTCGACGATAAGATGTTCTTCAACGGGTGTGCTGATCTGCTCACGCTCGGGAAGATTTACGATCTTAGCTTCGCAATTTTCACGGTTAAGGTCGAGCCATGTGGGAACGGGTCTTGATGCGTTTGCTTCAAGAACTGCCTTGATCTTAACGCTGTCACGGCTCTTTGCTTTGATAGCAACTACATCACCTGCTTTGAGAAGGTATGAAGGAATGTCTACCTTCTTACCGTTTACGGTGAAGTGTGCATGTGTAACGAGCTGTCTTGCTTCAGCACGTGAAGAAGCCCAGCCAAGAGTGTATACTACGTTATCAAGACGGCTTTCACAGATTCTGAGAAGGTTGTCACCGGTAACGCCGGTCTTCTTTTCAGCCATAATGAAGTACTTATGGAACTGACCTTCCTGAATGCCGTAGTAACGTCTGGCCTGCTGCTTAGCACGAAGCTGGAGACCATATTCAGAATTCTTTTTACGGTTCTGACCGTGCTGACCGGGAGCATAAGAACGACGCTCAAAAGCACATTTGCCAGTGTAGCATCTGTCACCCTTTAAAAAGAGTTTCTTACCCTCACGGCGGCACATCTTACATACCGCACCTGTATATCTTGCCATACGTTTGTACCTCCGTTATACGCGTCTTCTTTTCGGGGGACGGCAGCCGTTATGAGGAATCGGTGTAACGTCCTTAATCATAGTTACATCGAGACCTGCTGTCTGTAAAGCTCTGATTGCAGCTTCACGACCTGCACCGGGTCCCTTAACATATACTTCAACGGTCTTCATGCCGTGTTCGATTGCAGCCTTTGCAGCTGTTTCAGCAGCTGTCTGTGCAGCAAACGGTGTGGATTTTCTTGAGCCTCTGAAGCCCATTTCACCGGCACTTGCCCATGACACTGCGTTACCCTGTAAATCAGTGATGGTAACGATTGTGTTGTTGAAGGTGGATTGAATATGGGCCGCACCGCGGTCAATGTTCTTTTTGTCACGGCGACGGCGAACGTTGGTAGCTTTCTTTGCAACCTTTGCCATAAATTTATCCTCCTAAGATTACTTTTTCTTATTTGCGATGGTCTTCTTGGGACCTTTACGGGTACGAGCGTTAGTCTTTGAACGCTGACCTCTTACGGGAAGGCCCTTTCTGTGGCGGATGCCACGATAGCAACCAATTTCAATAAGTCTTTTAATATCAAATGCTGTTTCTCTTCTGAGGTCACCTTCAACCTTTACGTTGCGGTCAATGTACTCACGAAGTTTTGAAACGTCGTCTTCGGTAAGATCCTTAACTCTGATGTCGGGATTAATACCTGTTGCTGCGATGATATCGCCAGCAGTTTTACGACCAATACCGTAGATATAAGTAAGAGCAATTTCTACTCTCTTATCTCTGGGCAGGTCAACACCTGAAATACGAGCCATGTTTCAGTTGCACCTCCTAAATTATTACGTCAATTAGCCTTGACGCTGTTTGTGTTTGGGATTTTCGCAGATAACCATAATTTTGCCGTTACGCTTGATTACCTTGCACTTTTCACATATTTTCTTTACAGAAGGTCTGACTTTCATAGGATTGCCTCCTTTAAATTCAAAAATGTCAGGTTTATTTGCTTCTCCATGTTATACGTCCGCGGGTTAAGTCGTATGGAGACATTTCGACTGTAACCTTATCACCGGGAAGAATACGAATGTAGTTCATTCTGAGCTTACCGGAAATATGCGCTAAAATTTTATGACCGTTTTCGAGTTCAACCTGGAATGTTGCATTGGGAAGAGCCTCCACAACAGTACCTTCGATTTCAATCATATCCTGTTTTGACATAACCTTACCCCCCTGGGTTCGCTATTTTGTTAAGTGTTTTTCTAAGCTTACGATTTGTTGCCATTGAGTCCTCGTCAAGTGTGATATCTGTCAGCGCAACGTGTCTGACATTTTTTGCCTTGGGCTTTTCCAGCTTACGGCCTTTTCCGTCACAGATAAGAACTTTTCCGTTTGCAATATCCTTCACCGCAAAGAGCTCACCTTTATCGTGACCTTTGAGTGAAAGAACTACCTGTCCTTTTCTGAAATCCATAATGACCTCTTATTCTTTGGTAAGAATTACGGGACCGTCCTTTGTGATAGCCACCGTGTGTTCAAAATGGGCGGACAGCTTTGAGTCAAGGGTTTTTACAGTCCAACCGTCAGGGAGGACTTTGACTCTTGCAGTTCCCTGGTTAATCATCGGCTCAATAGCGATTGTCATGCCCGGTAACAGGCGTACGCCTCGGCCGGCTGTGCCGTAGTTAGGCACACTGGGATCTTCATGTAATGCCTTGCCGATACCGTGTCCCGTGTATTCACGGACTACACCGTATCCCCGTTCTTCGCAGTAAGCCTGAACGGCGTGGCATATATCGCCGAGTCTGCCGCCGGGTACAGCGAACTTGATCGCCTCATAGAGACTTTCTCTCGTTGTATCCATCAGCCGCTTTGCCTCTTCACTTACGTTTCCGCAGGCAAAAGTAGCAGCATTGTCGCCGTTATAGCCGTTTATCTTCGCACCCAGATCGATGGAAACTATGTCTCCGTCCTTAAGGATGCGTTTCTCGCTTGGTATTCCATGAATGACCTCATCATTTATGGAAATGCACGCGGTAGCCGGAAAGCCATAGAGATGCAGGAAGTTAGGTTCCGCACCCTGACTTATGATGTAGTCGTAGGCTATTTTGTCAATCTCCTTGGTACTGATACCCGGTCTGACTGCCTCACCGGCCACTCTGAGTGCTCCTGCCGAAATTCTGCAAGCTTCTTTCATAAGAGCAAGCTCACGGCTGGTTTTGAGCACTATCATGCTTATTCCTCCAAAGCTTTGAGAACAAGTGCGGAAGTGTCAGCCACTTCTTCCTGTCCTTCAACTATGAAAAGTTTGTTTTTCTTTCCATAGAAATCCTTGAGCGGTTCGGTCTGACTGTGATAAACATCGAGTCTTTCCTTAACCGTATCAGGATGGTCATCTTTTCTTAAAACAAGTTCTTCGCCGCAGGCATCGCATGTATTTTCCTTAGCGGGCTGTTTGTAAATGAGGTGATATGAGTTACCGCATTTGGGACAAACACGTCTGCCGGACATTCTTGCTACGATTTTCTCGTCGGGAACTTCGATGTCGATAACCTTATCGATTTCGATGCCCATTTCATCGAGAGCCTCAGCCTGAGGAATTGTTCTGGGGAAGCCGTCAAGGATGAAGCCGTTCTGGCAGTCGTCCTCACTCAGGCGTTCCTTGATGATGCCGATTACAACATCATCGGGAACAAGCTGACCGTTATCTATGAATTCCTTGGCTTTAAGTCCCATTTCTGTTCCTGCCTTGAGAGCAGCACGGATAATGTTACCTGTTGAGATTGTCGGGATGGAAAGCTTACCGCAGATGAACTCTGCCTGTGTGCCTTTACCAGCGCCGGGAGCACCTAAAAGAATTAACTTCATGATGTTATCTCTCCTTTATTAATTAGTCAAGGAAGCCTTTGTAGTGTCTCATCATCATCTGGCTTTCGAGCTGCTTAACAGTTTCGAGAGCAACACCTACAACGATGATAAGTGATGTACCGCCGAGGGCGATAGTCATGGGAGAACCGATAAGATTTGTGAACAGAGTTACAACATTCGGGAAAAGAGCAACTACTGAAAGGAGTAATGCGCCGAGAAGTGTAATTCTGCCGAGAATCTTCTTGATGTAATCAGAAGTGGGCTTACCGGGACGAAGTCCGGGAATCATACCGCTGTTCTTTCTGATGTTGTTTGCCATTTCAACCGGATTGTACTGAATGCTTGCATAGAAGTAAGCAAAGAAGAGAATCAGGAAGAAGTAAACAATTGAATAGAACCAGTGGCTTGAGGAGAACATACCGAAGAATGTTTTCCAGCCGTCTGTAATCTTATCAGGATCAAGGAACATCTCCACTGTGGGAGGAAGTGAAAGAATTGATGAAGCGAAGATAACGGGAAGAACACCTGACATATTAACCTTCATAGGAATGTGAGTGCTCTGACCGCCGTACATCTTACGGCCTACAACTCTCTTAGCATACTGTACGGGAATTCTTCTTTCAGCATTATCCATCCATACGATAAATGCAATCATAGCAAGAAGGCAGATTACAACAATGGGAACGAGTGCATAATAAGCGCCGCCCTTAAGAATATCGTAGTAGAGCATAGTGATGAGTGAAGGAATTCTGGAAACGATACCTGCGAAGAGGATGATGGAGATACCGTTACCGATACCCTTTTCGTTTACCTGTTCACCGAGCCACATAACGAAGGATGAACCTGCTGTAAGGCAGAGGATGATAACCAGTGCCTGAAGAACAGCTGCGATACCTGTGAACTGAAGACCTTCAGCATCAGTTACAAGATAATCTTTCGCTCTGAGGTAGATGAAGTATGCTGTACTCTGTAAAAGAGCAAGTGCAACAGTTACATATCTTGTGATTGTTGCGATCTTCTTTCTGCCTTCTTCGCCTTCCTTTGAGAGTTTCTCAAGAGCGGGAATAGCAACTGAAAGAAGCTGAATGATAATTGAGCTGTTGATGTAAGGTGTGATTGACAGTGCAAAAATTGTACCGTATGTGAAAGCATCACCTGTCATCATGCTCAGATAGTTCATAAATGTTTCACCGTTAGGATCAACAATACCGCTGTCTGCGATGTTTGTGAAAGGAACCGGAATAGCGGCACCGATTCTGAAAATCAATACTATAAGTGCTGTGAAGAGAATCTTCTTACGAAGCTCTGCAACCTTCCAAGCATTTATGAAAGTACTAATCATCTTCAGATCACCTCGGTCTTTCCGCCCGCTGCCTCAATCTTCTGCTTTGCAGATTCGCTGAAAGCGTTAGCCTGAACTGTAAGTGCCTTTGTAAGGTCACCGTGACCAAGCACCTTAACACCGTCAAGCACCTTCTTTACAAGGCCCTTTTCGATGAGTGAGTCAATTGTTACTGTTTCACCGGCGTTGTAAGCCTTTTCAAGTGAAGCAAGATTTACAATTGCCATCTCTGTACCGAAGATGTTTACGAAACCTCTCTTAGGTACACGTCTCTGAAGGGGCATCTGACCGCCTTCGAAACCGGGACGCATGCCTCTACCGGCACGAGCCTTCTGACCTTTGTGACCTTTACCGGCAGTTTTACCCTGACCGGAAGCAGGACCACGACCGATACGTTTACGTTCTTTGGTTGAACCTGCAGCAGGTGAAAGTTCATGTAATTTCATATCTGTGCACCTCCTCTATTAAGCTTCGGTGGTCTCGATAAGGTGACCGATTTTCTTCACCTTACCCTGAGTCTGAGGATTGTTGGGCTGAACCGTTACATCCCCGATTTTCTTGAGGCCAAGAGACTTAACTGTTGCAATCTGATCTTTTTTGCAACCGATGAGGCTTCTTTTGAGAGTAATCTTAATGTCTGCCATTTCTGAAGTCCTCCTTAACCTAAGATTTCTTTAGCAGTCTTACCGCGAACTTCAGCAACTTCTTCTACGTTGCGAAGCTTTGAAAGACCGTCGATGGTAGCTCTTACTACGTTGCAGGGATTGTTTGAACGAAGAGCCTTTGTACGAATATCCTTGATACCAACTGTTTCAACAACGGCACGTACAGGGCCGCCGGCGATAACACCGGTACCGGGAGCAGCAGGCTTAAGAAGAACTACGCCTGCACCGAACTTACCGATAATCTCGTGGGGAATTGTGGTACCCTTAAGAGAAACCTTGATAAGATTCTTCTTAGCGTCGTCGATACCCTTACGGATAGCGTCAGGAACTTCACCTGATTTGCCAAGACCGAATCCGATGATGCCATTACCGTCACCAACAACTACAAGAGCTGCGAACTTGAAAATTCTACCACCCTTAACTGTCTTTGATACACGATTGATGGCTACAACACGTTCTGTAAGTTCATAAGCTGATGCGTCAATTTTAGTCATAATTAATTTCCTCCTTGCTTAGAACTTCAGGCCGCCGGCACGAGCGCCTTCTGCAAGAGCCTGTACACGACCGTGATAGATGTAACCGCCTCTGTCGAATACGCATTCTTCAATGCCTTTTTCGATAGCGCGCTTTGCTAATGCTTCGCCCACTTTGTGAGCTGCTTCTTTATTACCGCCGTACTCTGTAAATTCCTTCTCTACAGTTGATGCTGATGCAAGTGTAACACCGTTTACATCGTCGATTAACTGAGCGTAGATGTGGCTGAGTGAACGGTAAACATTAAGACGGGGACATGCAGCAGTACCGCTGATTTTAGCACGTACTCTCTTCTGTCTCTTCTGTCTTGCTTTATTACTGTCTTGTCTTCTGACCATTGAAATGTCACTCCTTTACCAATCTTATTTACCCTTACCGGCTTTACCTTCTTTGCGGCGGATGTATTCGTCAACGTACTTGATACCCTTGCCCTTGTAAGGTTCAGGAAGTCTCTTTTCACGAATTTCTGCTGCGAACTGACCAACGGCTGCTTTATCAGCGCCTGTTACGATGAGCTTGTTGGGAGCGGGAACTTCAACTGTAACGCCTTCGGGCTCAGTCATGATAACGTCATGAGAGTAACCGATTTTCATTACAAGATCCTTGCCCTTCTTCTCAGCACGGTAACCGATACCGTTGATTTCGAGTTCCTTTTTGTAACCGTTTGCTACACCCTCTACCATGTTGGCGATAAGTGTACGGGTAAGACCGTGAAGTGATCTGTTTTCTTTGTTGTCATTGGGACGGGTAACTGTGATTACGTTACCTTCCATAGCGATTGACATATTGCTGTGCATAGTTTTGGTAAGTGTGCCCTTAGGGCCCTTAGCTGTAACTGTGCTGCCGTCAATTTTAACTTCTACTCCTGCGGGAACCGTAATGGGAGCTCTACCTATTCTTGACATATCAGCACCTCCTTACCAAACGAATGCAAGAACTTCGCCGCCTACGTTGGCTTTACGAGCGTCCTTGTCTGTCATAACACCCTTAGGTGTGGAAAGGATAGCGATACCGAGACCCTTCATTACCTTAGGCATGTCTTCGCAGTTTGTGTAAATTCTTAAGCCGGGTTTAGATACTCTTCTGAGACCTGTGATAACCTGTGACTTATTGGGGCCGTACTTTAACTGTACTTCCATAATACCCTGCTTACCGTCTTCTTCAACGGTGAAGCCTTTGATATAACCTTCATCAACAAGAATCTGAGCAATTGCCTTCTTCATGTTGGATGCAGGAATCTTAACTGAATCGTGTTTTGCTGAGTTAGCGTTACGAATTCTTGTAAGCATATCAGCGATAGCGTCTGTTACTTGCATTATTCCTTTACCTCCTTAAAAACTTGCAATTGCTTACCAGCTTGCTTTTTTAACGCCGGGGATCTGACCTGCGTGTGCTAATTCTCTGAAGCAGATACGGCAAATACCGTATTTGCGGAGATAAGCGTGAGGTCTGCCGCAGATTTTACATCTGTTGTATGCTCTTGTAGAGTACTTAGCTGTTCTCTGCTGTTTAACTTTCATAGAAGTCTTTGCCATTTTAACTTACCTCCTTAATTATTTCTCGAAGGGAGCGCCCATAAGTGTGAGGAGCTCTCTTGCTTCTTCGTCGTTTGTGGCTGTGGTTACGAAGCAGATGTCCATACCACGAACCTTGTCGATCTTATCGTAGTCGATTTCAGGGAAAATAAGCTGTTCCTTGATACCAACTGAGTAGTTACCTCTGCCGTCGAAAGCGTTAGGGTTGATACCTCTGAAGTCACGAACTCTGGGGAGAGCGAGATTGAAGAATCTGTCGATGAATTCATACATCTTTTCGCCTCTGAGTGTAACCTTAGCACCGATAACCATGCCTTCACGGAGTTTGAAGTTAGCTACTGATTTCTTTGCCTTGCAAAGAACGGGCTGCTGACCTGTGATCTGTCTGAGATCGGAAACTACAGCGTCAAGAACCTTTGAGTTTGCAATTGCTTCACCGCAAGCTACGTTGATAACAACTTTGTCAAGCTTAGGGATTTGCATAACGCTTTTGTAACCGAACTTTTTCATCATCTGAGGTGCAACCTCATTGACATAGAGCTCTTTTAATCTTGCCATTGTCATGTTCCTCCCTTATTATTCAAACTTTGCAAGACAGTCGCTGTGCTTGCAAGCACGCATTTTCTTGCCTTTTTCGTCGATTACGTGGCCTACTCTGGTAGGTCTGCCGCACTTGGGGCAAACGAGCTGAACCTTACATGCGTAAAGAGCTGCTTCTGCCTCGATAATGCCGCCTGCTTCGCCCATCTTGCGAGGTTTAACGTGCTTTTTAACAACGTTAACTTTTTCTACGATAACCTTGCCTTCTGCGGGGCTTACAGCCATTACTTTACCTCTTGCGCCACGATCTTTACCGTTGATAACAACGACTGTGTCGCCTGTTTTAACATGAACTTTACTCATCGTGACACCTCCTTAAAGTACTTCGGGAGCAAGTGAGAGAATTTTGAGATAATCCTTATCACGAAGTTCTCTTGCTACCGGTCCAAAGATACGGGTACCCTTGGGGTTTTTATCTTCTTTAATGATAACTGCTGCATTTTCGTCGAAACGAATGTATGTGCCGTCATCACGGCGAACGCCTGTTGCAGTACGTACAACTACTGCCTTAACAACGTCGCCCTTCTTTACGATGCCGCCGGGTGCTGCTTTCTTAACAGAAGCAACAATGACGTCACCGATATTAGCATATCTTCTACCTGTGCCGCCGAGAACACGAATGCACATAATTTCTTTTGCACCTGTGTTGTCAGCAACCTTAAGATAAGTCTGCTGCTGAATCATTGTGTTTGGCCTCCTTTAGCTGCACCAATTATTTGGCTTTTTCGATAATTTCTACTACACGCCATCTCTTATCCTTAGAAAGAGGGCGAGTTTCCATAATGAGAACACGGTCACCGATACCGCACTCATTCTTTTCGTCGTGTGCCTTTACTTTAACGGTACGGTTAACGATCTTCTTGTAAAGAGGATGTCTAACCTTATCCTTAATTGTAACAACTACTGTCTTGTCCATCTTATCGCTGGATACGATGCCGACCTGAGTCTTTCTGAGATTTCTTTCCATTATTCAGTCCTCCCTTTCTTAAGAATTTGCGCCGTGAAGCTCGATATCACGCTGAACAGTTTTGATTCTTGCGATATCCTTCTTAACAGCGTTGATTCTCATGGGGTTGTCAAGCTGATTAACTGCCTGCTGGAAACGAAGATTGAAAAGTTCTTTCTTGAGTTCTGCAAGCTTAGCGTCCATCTCAGCGGCGGACAGTTTTCTGATTTCACTTGCTTTCATTACTGTACACCGTCCTTTTCCTGTTCTGCTTTAGTAACGAATTTGCACTTAACGGGAAGCTTCATAGCTGCAAGACGCATAGCCTCACGAGCTACTTCCTCGTCAACGCCCTTAATTTCGAACATAACTCTGCCCGGCTTAACAACTGCTACCCAATATTCGGGTGAACCTTTACCGGAACCCATTCGGGTTTCTGCAGGCTTTGCAGTGATAGGCTTATCGGGGAAAATTTTAATCCAAACCTGACCGCCACGCTTAATGTAACGAGTCATAGCAATACGGGCTGCTTCAATCTGTCTTGAAGTGATCCAAGAAGGTTCAAGAGCCACAAGACCGAAATCACCGTAGGTTACTTTGTTGCCCTTATGAGCTGTGCCCTTAAGACGGCCACGCTGAACCTTACGTCTTTTTACACGCTTAGGTAATAACATTATTTAGCTCCTCCTTCTCTTGTTTCTCTTCTGGGTCTGCGGCGAGCAGGTCTTTCACGTCTTTCGTTGTTTGAAACCTGAAGAACTTCGCCTGTGTAGATCCAAACCTTTACGCCGATACGGCCGTAGGTTGTTTTTGCTTCTGCGAAACCGTAGTCGATGTCAGCACGGATGGTCTGAAGAGGAATTGTACCCTCTTTGTAAGTTTCGCTTCTAGCGATTTCAGCACCGCCGAGACGGCCTGATACCTGACATTTGATACCCTTAGCACCGAGCTTCATTGCACGGCCGATAGCCTGCTTGAGTGCACGGCGGAAGCCGATTCTTCTTTCAAGCTGAGCAGCGATGCTTTCAGCAACGAGCTGTGAGTTAACGTCGGGGTTCTTAACTTCGATAATGTTAAGAGAAACTTCTTTACCGAGTTTCTTTTCGATTGTAGCCTTAAGCTTTTCGATTTCTGCGCCGCCGCGGCCGATTACCATACCGGGCTTTGCAACGTGAATATTTACGCGAACGCGCTTAGCTGTACGTTCGATTTCAACCTTGGGTACTCCTGCGGGAGCAAGTGTTTCAAGGAGATATTCACGAAGTTCGTAGTCTTCTACGAGGGTATCGCCGAAGTCGCTCTTCTTTGCGTACCAGCGAGATTCCCAATCTTTAATTACGCCGATTCTTAAACCGGTGGGATTAATTTTCTGGCCCATGTTTTACCTCCTCCTTACTTATTCCATTTCCTTGAGTACAAGGGTGATGTGAGATGTCTTTTTATTGATACGGAAAGCTCTGCCCTGTGCTCTGGGTCTGATTCTTTTGAGTGTGGGGCCCTGACCAACATAGCATTCTGCTACATAAAGTCTGGAAACGTCCATATCTTTGTTTTCTGCATTAGCCATAGCTGACTTAAGAAGTTTTGCTACAACCTCACACGCTGCCTTAGGCGTGTATCTGAGGATTGCCATAGCTTTTTCAGCGGGCTGATTTCTGATAAGGTCAAGAACGATCTTTACCTTACGAGGTGCAATACGCACAAAAGTAACTTTTGCTGTTGCTTCCACTTTAATACACTCCTTTCGACTTATTTACCGTTGTTTGAGGTTTTTGAGCCTGCGTGACCTCTGTAGGTTCTGGTGGGCGCAAATTCGCCGAGCTTGTGACCAACCATATCTTCTGTTACATAAACGGGAACGT
>CALCHE010000148.1 GCA_937901145.1 uncultured Clostridia bacterium | reverse complement strand
CAAGGCCGTCAAGCTTGCATCAGGCACCAAGACAACTCTTACACTCGCCTGGACAAAGGTAGCAGGTGCAGAGAAATACGAGGTTCAGCAGTACTCAAATAAAAAGTGGAAGACTATCAAGACTACTTCAAAGAATTCTTACACAGTAACTAAGCTTAAGGCAAACAAATCCTACAAGTTCAGAGTAAGAGCCGTTGTTGACGGTGTAAAGGGTGCATACAGTACAATTCTGACAGGAAAGACAGTACCTCTTAAGACTACTCTTGCACTCAAGGCAGGCAAAAAGGCACTCACAGCCTCCTGGAAGACAGTAGCTAACATCACAGGCTATGAGGTACAGGCCTCCACATCAAAGAAGTTTATCTCAAAGACAACCAAGAAGGTAACAATCAAAAAGGCAAAGACCACAAAGACCACAATCAAAAAACTCTCAAAGGGTAAGAAGTATTATGTAAAGGTCAGAGCCTATAAGACAGTCGGTAGTAAGAAGGTTTACTCTGCATGGAGTGCTGTTAAGAGCGTTAAGGTCAAATAATCATTTATAATACTACTGCCGGGGAGAAATCCTCGGCGGTTATTTTATGTTCAGAAAACTCAGCTTACAGTAGTCTCCACCGCTCCTACTACGAATCTCACCTTTAATAATATAAAAAGCACCAGTTAAGCTGAAACTGATGCTCTTTCTGGCGGAGACGGTGGGATTCGACTCTTGCGCGAACTGCGCGCTTCGGTCATTCGCGGCTCTGACAGTCCACCAGACTGTCATTCACTACCGCTCCTACTACGAATCCCTTTTTAAACTATGGAAATAAAAAAGCATCTGCTGAAATACAGCAAATGCTCTTCCTGGCGGAGACGGTGGGATTCGAACCCACGAGCCCGTTAAGGCTAACGCATTTCGAGTGCGCCCCGTTATGACCACTTCGATACGTCTCCGTATATTTAATTTATAACTACAACATATTAACAAATAAATTCACTCTTGTCAACCTTATGAGTCCTGATTTATTGATAATTTTCTTTAAAATATAACGAAAAACTGTTGGCATTTGAATGTACTTTGTGTTATAATGTAAAAGATATACTATAGCTAATTTTATCTTATTTTAAATATATCAGGGAAGTTTAATATATAAAGGAGAATTATTATGTCAAATTCATTGAATCCTGTTTTCGGTGAATGGTACACTGATAAGCAGATAGGTACAGGCACAGACGGTAAGGTTTTCAGTATCTACCGTGAAAAATATGACGGAAAAAAAGAAAATTCTGTTCTTAAAATAATCAGACTCGGTGAAAACCGTAATGAGAGGAAAACCTTTGACCTTAATGAAAATGAAGAGGTTTATGTCGAGGAAGACGATGACGATTATGAAAAAATAATCAGAAACATAAAAAAGAATATCAAATCCGTCAGAAAAGCTGACGACGGAAAATATTTCGTCAGATACGAGGATATGGAGCTTCGAAAAGCAAGTGACGGAAAGGGTAAGCTTATCTTGATAAGGCTCGAGGAATGTCGTTCACTTACGGATGTTCTTAAGGATTTATCTTTTACCCAGGAGGAAACACTGAGACTTGGTATAAATATCTGTAACTCTCTCATCAAATGCCGTTCCTTCGGTTATATTTATCCTAATCTGAAGCCGGAAAATATTCTATTTGATCGCTCAGGGGGATGTAAATTAGGCGATTTCGGCACCTTCAGCTGTCTTGAACCGGCTAAAACATCCATCGCTTATAAGAGAACACAGTACTTTATGGCTCCTGAGTTTATAAAGACAGGCAATGTGAACTGTACGGTGGATACCTATTCTCTCGGACTGGTTCTTTATATGCTCACTAACCGTAACCGTCTGCCCTTTATGGAGCCCTATCCGCAGAATGTTACCATAAACTCATATAATGTAGCTACTCAGATGCGTGTGAGCGGAAATGAAATTCCCCGTCCTGCTTTAGCAGGCGATGAGCTGTGGAAGATTATCCGTAAGGCATGTTCTTTTAATATCAACGAAAGATATTTCACTCCCAATCAGATGCTTTCCGATCTTAAGAATGCTTTGGCTAATAAGCCCTTTGAGGAAGCTGTTTACGATGAGGTTTATTCGGTAGCTGAAATTGATGAGGACGAAACTACGGAGGAAATCATAATTCCCGAGGTGGAAACTGTAGAGGAAATCAAAGAGGAGGTAACACCTGTCCTTTCTCTTAAGGAGGAAATTACCATTCCCGAAATTTCTCCTATATATAAAAGTGATATTCCTCAGAAGAAAAAGAAGGCAGTCAGATATGCACAGCTTCCTGAAATAAAAAAGAAGAAAACAGGCGACACAGACGCCATTAAAAAGATGATAATTATTGCAGCGATTGCTCTGGTGCTGATAATGCTCCTTATTGTTTCCGTTATTATGAAAATAAGTGATTCGGGTGCTGAAAGCACTACGCTTATGATAAATAATATCTTTATATTCGCTGAAAATTACGGAGGTGCTCTCTTAAATGGCTGCTGATATGATTAAAGCTGTTCTTGCCGCTGAAAATGCAGGCAGGGAAATGGAGGCCAAAGCACAGAAGGCAGCTGATAAAATGATCAGTGACGCTAAAATACAGGCCGACATTATTGTCAGAACTGCAGTTGAACAGGCAGAAAAGGAAGCAAATATTATCCTCAGTGATGCTGAGTTTTCCTCTGCAGGTGTGGTAAAGCAGGCTGAAAAGCTCGCTGAACTGCGTGAAAGAAAATCAATAGCTGATACTGAAAAGCTCTACGAAAAAGCTATAAAAATGATTTTCGATGAATTACTGAACTGAATTTATAAACCAATCTTAAAACGGGGGAGGTGTTGTTTTGGCAAAAATAAAGCTCGTTCATTTCGAACTTGTTTCTCTGCTGGATGAAAGCAGAAAGCTCGTCGAGTTCCTGCAGAAAAGCGGTGTAACAGAGCTGGAAAATGCAGATAATGAAAATCTGACAAAATATGAGACGGATTACATCGTAAATCAGTTCCTGAAAAA
Source organism: uncultured Clostridia bacterium (assembly GCA_937901145.1). Classification (GTDB taxonomy): domain Bacteria; phylum Bacillota; class Clostridia; order Oscillospirales; family Acutalibacteraceae; genus UBA6857. The sequence goes on along the minus strand of CALCHE010000148.1, from coordinate 26,186 downwards.
GCATAAAAGGGCAGAAGAGGCCTACAGTATACTGGAAAAGTACTGTGAGCTGAAAAAGTCTTTTGTAGAATCCTTCAGCGACATTAAGGAAATCGACTACAGTGACTACAGACTTATATCTGACCGCAGTGATGAGCTTATGGATGTATGTAACGAGATTGTCTCGCTGGAAAATAAGCTCGCAGAGCTGAGTGCTCAGGTAGCTGAAAAAGAGTCGCTTATTGATTACTACGGTCCGTGGACATCTCTTGATATTCCCATGGCATCGAAAAGAACTCTTACCACGAGCATTTTCATCGGTTCTTTTCCTCAGGAGCTTACGGAAGAGGAAATTCTTTCTCTGATAAATCTTCAGGAGGATCACCCCGAGGACGTGGAAATAGAGATAATTTCCAAACAGAAAATGCTGACCTGTGCCGTTATTATGTGTCATCGGTCCAGCGGCGAAAGGCTTTCTGAAATTCTGAAAAATCACGGCTTCTGTGTTCCGGACAAGATAGCCCCGAAGCTCCCTGTCAAAGCAATAGAAGATTTAAAAGAGGAAATATCCTTAATAAAGGATGAAATCTCCTCAGTTACAGAAAAGCTGAAGGAATTTGGTGATAAATATAACGACATCAGATTTTTCAGTGACTATCTTACAGCTCAGGCGGATAAGTATTTTGCCGTGGAAAATGCCGCCGCTACGGAAAGCGTGTTTTTCATAAAGGGCTACATTCCCGAAAGAAATGCCGAAGAAATCAAATTCGAGATCGAAAGGCAGTTCACTGCACAGATGGAGCTTTCTGAGCCTGATTACGAGAATGAGGACGTTCCCGTTCTTATCGAGAATAAAAGCTTCGCGGCAGGTGTGGAATCGATTACCGATATGTATTCATCACCGTCAAATAAGGATATTGACCCAAATTCCATAATGTCATTTTTCTATTATGCATTCTTCGGACTTATGCTTTCCGATGCAGGCTATGGATTGCTGATGGTTATTTTCTCTCTGATAGCTAAAAAGAAGCTGAAGGTCAGAGGTAATATGAAAAAGACAGCTGATGCGGTTCTGTACTGCGGTATTTCTACCGTGATATGGGGGGCTCTTTTCGGTGGATGGTTCGGTGATCTGATACCGACGGTATGTACGGCATTTCTCGGCTTCGAAAAAGCTCCGAGTCTTGCTATATGGCTCGAGCCGATGAATAACAGTATGGAGCTTCTGATGTACTGCTTCATTTTCGGTGTTATACATCTTTTAGCGGGTTATTTCTTACGGTTTTATATTCTTATCAGGGAAAGAAACATAACCTCTGCTCTGTTTGATGTAATTCCTATGTGCATTTTCCTGGTGGGCTTTGCCATTTTCGGCGGAGGCTTCCTGTTTACCATCGATGAGAAGATAAAGGCTCTGGGTCTGCCGCTTCTGGGTATCGGTGCACTTCTCATAGTGATTACCGCAGGCAGAAGCAGTAAAAATATCATCGGCAAGCTCGGTGGCGGTCTTTTCGCTCTTTATAATGCCGCTTCGGGTGCTTTAGGTGACCTTCTTTCTTATTCGAGGCTTTTAGCTTTAGGTCTGGTTACAGGTGTAATCGCCAATGTAGTAAACCTTTTAGGTGCTATGTTCGGAAATGTTATTCTGTTTGTTATAGTTGTCATCTTCGGACACACAGTAAATATCGCAATTAATTTAATAGGCACTTATGTTCATACCAACCGTCTTCAGTACGTGGAGTTCTTCTCCAAATTCTACGAGGGTCAGGGAAGAGCATTTACGCCTTTTAAAATCAATTCTAAATTCTTTACAATCAAGGAGGATAATTAATATGGAAAATCTTGGTATGGTTCTTGCAGTTTTAGGCGCAGCTTTTGCTGCAGGTTTTGCAGGTATAGGCTCTGCGAGAGGTGTAGGTCTGGTAGGTGAAGCAGGTGCAGGACTGCTTACAGAAAAGCCCGCATCCTTCGGTAAGGTGCTTATTCTTCAGATTCTTCCCGGTACACAGGGACTTTACGGTTTCCTTGTGGCACTTTTAGTTTTTATCAAAACAGGTCTTCTCAGCGGTTCTCCCGTGGCTCTTACATGGACACAGGGACTTTATTTCTTCGCTGCCTGTCTTCCTATCGCTATTGCCGGCTATTTCTCAGCTGTTTATCAGGGCAGAGTAGCTGCTTCAGGTGTGTCAATGATAGCTAAGCAGTCTACAGAGACCTCAAAGGCTATGATTCTTTCTGCTATGGTTGAGACATACGCAGTTTTAGCACTTCTTATTTCCTTTATCGCTGTTTTCAGAATTTCAGTCTGATTTTAAGGGGACATTATATATGACAGGTCTTGATAAAATCAGAGAGAAAATCGAAGAACAGTCCCGTGAAAACTGTGACAGAATTATCGCTGAAGCTAATCTTAAAGTGAAAAAGATGATAGCTCAGGCGAGAGAAGAGGGTAACCGTCGCGCCGGTGAAATAACCGATGCGGCACAGAGTGAGGCTGATAAAAAGAATGCAGTTTCCAAAAGCACTGCTGAATCCATTACCCGTAACCGTTATCTCGAAATAAGAAACGCCATTCTCAACGACATAATTTCTGCCGCTTATCTGAGCATCGACAAATTCAGTGACGAAGAATACTTCGATATGATTTTCTCTCTTTGCAAAAAGAACATACAGCCGGGCGAATGTACTATGTACATGAACGGCTTTGACCTTTCGCGTCTTCCCGAGGACTTCAGCATCAGACTTAATGAAGCTGTGTGCGAGTCATCCGCGATTACTTTAGCGGAAAAGGCAGTTGATATAGAAAACGGCTTTATTCTCGATTACGGTGACATAACTGTCAACTGTACCTTAAAGGCTGTCTTCGATGAAAATATGGATGCACTCAAGGATATGCTCAGCAAAGAGCTTTTCGATTAAGGTGACAGATATGAAAAAATTCGATTATGCTTACTGTGTGGCAAGATTGCGTGCCAATGAATCCTATATGCTTGACCAAGGCTTTATGATGAGGCTCTGCGAAAGCGAAAATGCGGATTCGGCTCTTTCTGCTCTGCAGGATGAGGGTTGGATAAATGAGAAGGGGACAGTCAGAGAGATAATCGCTCTGAAAAATAAGGAGCTGTGGACTCTGATGACTGAATGTGTGCCCGATAAAAATGAACTCGGTATTTTCTGTGTGCTTAATGATTTTTTTAATATTAAAACAGCGGTAAAATGCTCTTTCTCAGGTGCAGATCCCTATAATTACTATCTTTACCCGTCCTCTTTGGATTTGAATGAGCTCACTGAGAAAATAAAGCTTCGCGAGTTTTCTTCTCTTAAGCTCAGAGGTGCTGATGTCGCCGAGAATGCATACAATATGGCTGTGCTTACGGAAAACGGACAGAGTGCGGAAATCATAATCGACAGAGGTGCCATTGATTGCCTTTGTGAATATGCATCAGAAAAAAAGTCAGATCTTGCCAATGAAATATGCGGCTTACTCTGCGATACGGCTAACATAAAAATCGCACTCAGAATAAATTCTCTGGGTAAAAGCCGTGACTTTGCCGAGGAGGCAGTAGGTAACTGCTTTAAGCTCGACAGAAAGACCCTCATTAATTTTGCATTAGGGGAAAAAGAGGAGCTTTATGATTATCTTTTATCTACCGTTTATGCAGAGGGTGTATCTCTTTACAGAGAAAGCACGGCGCTTTACGAAAAATGGTGCGATGACAGAGTAATTGAATCTGTCGGCAAGGCTAAGTATACCGCCTTCGGGTTCGATCCGGTCTGTGCCTTTTATTACGGTAAGCAGAATGAAATCAAAAGTGTCGGTATAATCCTTACGGCTCTGCAGTCGGGCTTATCCGCCGAAGAAATAAAAGAAAGGGTAAGGCTTAATTATGTATAAAATGGCAGTTCTCGGTGACAGAGAAAGCATATGCGGCTTTGCCTGTCTCGGAGTGGAAACAGCAGTAGCTTATTATGATGCACAGGCAAAGGCACAGTTCAGCCGTCTCGTCAGTGAAAATTATGCAGTTATATATATTACGGAATATTTTGCCGAAAAGCTGAAGGACGAAATCTCACTTTTAGAAAATGAGGTAACTCCTGCAGTAATACTCATTCCCGGTGTAAAGGGCAATACAGGAAAGGGTATGGAAAATATCGGAAAGGCTGTCGAAAGAGCAGTAGGCTCATTAATACTCGATTAACAGGTGAAAAAATGAACTACGGAACTATTACTAAAATTTCAGGTCCTCTCGTGGTTGCGAGCGGAATGAAGGATACAAATATGTTTGACGTGGTTAAGGTAAGTGACCTTAACCTTATCGGTGAAGTCATCGAAATGCACGGTGATGACGCCTCCATACAGGTTTATGAGGAAACATCAGGTCTCAGACAGGGCGAAAAGGTAGTTTCTACAGGTGAGCCTCTCAGTGTTGAGCTCGGTCCCGGTCTCATCGGAAGCATCTTTGACGGTATTCAGAGACCTTTAAAGGAAATAGTAAAGGTATGCGGTACAAATCTGCCCCGCGGTATTCAGGTGCCTTCTCTCGACAGAGAAAAGCAGTGGGTATTTGAGCCTACGGTAGAAGTAGGCGAAAGAGTTTACGGCGGCGATATTATCGGTACGGTACAGGAAACTGATGTGGTATGCCATAAGATTATGCTTCCTCCCGATAAGGGCGGTATAATTAAGGAAATTACAGGCGGAACCTGTACTGTTGACGATGTAGTAGCTATCGTTCTCGATGAAAAGGGACAGGAGCACGGCATCGGTATTATGCATAAATGGCCCGTAAGAAAGGGCAGACCCTACTCTAAAAAGCTCTCACCCGGAGAGCCTCTTATCACAGGTCAGAGAGTAATCGACTCTCTTTTCCCCATCGCTAAAGGCGGTGTAGCCGCTATTCCCGGGCCCTTCGGAAGCGGTAAAACCGTTACACAGCATCAGATAGCCAAATGGGCAGATGCTGATATAGTCGTATACATCGGATGCGGTGAACGCGGAAATGAAATGACCGATGTTTTGAATGAATTTCCTGAGCTTATCGACCCGCGTACAGGTAAATCCCTCATGGAAAGAACGGTGCTCATAGCTAACACCTCAGATATGCCTGTTGCCGCGCGTGAAGCATCTATTTACACCGGTATCACTATTGCGGAGTATTTCCGTGATATGGGTTACAATGTGGCTCTTATGGCTGACTCTACCTCACGCTGGGCAGAGGCACTCAGAGAAATGTCAGGCAGACTCGAGGAAATGCCCGGTGAAGAGGGCTATCCAGCTTATCTCGGAAGCAGACTCGCTCAGTTTTATGAAAGAGCGGGTAGGGTAGAATCAGTAGGCAAAACACCCCGTGAGGGAACTCTCTCAGTTATCGGTGCTGTTTCACCTGCAGGCGGTGACATTTCTGAGCCCGTAAGCCAGGCTACCTTACGAATAGTAAAGGTTTTCTGGGGACTTGATTCTGCTCTGGCTTATAAGAGACATTTCCCTGCTATTAACTGGCTGACAAGCTATTCCCTTTACACCAATGCTCTCGCTGAGTGGTTCAGCGGTAATGTTTCCGAGGAGTGGAACAGTCTTCGCGAAACTATTATGAAGCTTCTTTCTGAAGAAAGTGAGCTCGAGGAAATGGTAAAGCTCGTCGGTATCGATGCACTTTCTCCCGTGGACAGACTTAAAATCGAAGCTGCACGCTCGGTAAGAGAGGACTTTCTTCATCAGGCAGCCTTCCACGAGGTAGACACCTATACCTCGTCACATAAGCAGTATCTTATGATGAAGCTGGTGTGCGAATATTATGAAAAAGCTTTTCAGGCACTTGAAAATGGTGCAGATATACTCTTCGTTTCTTCTCTTAAGGTCCGTGAAAAAATCGGCCGCTTTAAATATGTAAAAGAGGAAGAAATTCAGGAAGAATTTGATAATATCATCGCTCTTCTTACTGAAGAACTCGGCGGTGAAGAAAAGGAGGACTAACCTATGCCAAAAGAATACAGAACCATAAGTGAAGTGGCGGGTCCTCTTATGCTCGTCAAGGGTGTTACGGGAGTAGCATATAATGAGCTTGGCGAAATCGAGCTTCAGAGCGGTGAGAGAAAGCGCTGCCGTGTACTTGAAATCAACGGCACTGATGTTCTCGTTCAGCTTTTTGAATCCTCGGTAGGTATCAACCTTTCAAACAGTAAGGTAAAGTTTTTAGGTAAGCAGATGGAGCTTGCCGTTTCTGAGGATATGCTCGGCAGAGTTTTCGACGGTCTGGGCAGACCTGCTGACGGCGGTCCCTCCATCATCCCCGATAAAAGACTCGATGTAAACGGCTCGCCCATAAATCCCGCCGCACGTAAATATCCCGAGGAGTTTATACAGACGGGTGTTTCAGCTATTGACGGACTGAATACTCTCGTAAGAGGTCAGAAGCTTCCTATTTTTTCTGCTTCAGGTCTTCCCCACGCTGAGCTTGCAGCACAGATAGCACGACAGGCTAAAGTTTTAGGCTCCGATGACAAGTTTGCGGTAGTTTTCGCGGCTATGGGTATCACCTTCGAGGAATCTGATTATTTCATTCAGTCCTTCAGAGAAACAGGTGCCCTTGACAGAACGGTTATGTTCACTAATCTTGCCAATGACCCTGCTATCGAAAGAATAGCCACACCGAAAATGGCTCTGACGGCCGCCGAATATCTTGCCTTCGATAAGGGAATGCACGTTCTCGTTATTATGACGGACATCACTAACTATGCCGATGCTCTCCGTGAGGTTTCTGCCGCACGAAAAGAGGTTCCCGGCAGAAGAGGTTATCCCGGTTATATGTACACCGACCTGGCTTCCATTTACGAAAGAGCGGGCAGAAAAAAGGACTGCGAGGGCTCCATTACTCTCATTCCTATTCTTACTATGCCAGAGGACGATAAAACTCATCCCATTCCCGACCTTACGGGCTATATTACTGAGGGACAGATTATTCTTTCCCGTACTCTTTACCGTAAGGGTATCACTCCTCCCGTGGATGTTCTTCCTTCGCTTTCCCGTCTTAAGGACAAGGGTATCGGTGAAGGCAAAACAAGAGAGGACCACAGAGATACTATGAATCAGCTCTTCTCTGCTTATGCACGAGGCAAGGACTGTAAGGAGCTTATGGTTATCTTAGGTGAAGCGGCTCTTACGGATATAGATAAGCTTTATGCGAAATTTGCCGATGAATTCGAAAAGACCTATGTTTCACAGGGTACTCTTACTGACCGCTCCATTGAGGAAACCCTCAATATCGGCTGGGAGCTTCTGAAGATTCTTCCCCGAAGCGAGCTCAAGAGAATTTCAGATAAATATCTCGATGAATATTATGATTAAGGTGGTGAATTTATGGCAGTAATGAATGTTAATCCTACCCGTATGGAGCTTACAAATTTAAAAAGAAAGCTTGTTACTGCCAGAAGAGGCCACAAGCTTTTAAAGGATAAGCGTGACGAGCTTATGAGACAGTTTCTCGACCTTGTAAGAGAGAATAAAAGACTCCGTGAAAGGGTGGAGACGGCTATCGCACAGGCTAATAAGCACTTTTCTATGGCTACTGCCTCCATGAGTGAGGAAAGTCTCGCTGTTTCTCTTATGATGCCTTCTCAGAGAATGAGCATCGAGGTTAGTGAAAAGAACATTATGAGTGTGAAAACACCCGTTTTCGTACCTGAATACAAGTTAGCCGATAAGGGCGAGGTTTATTCTTACGGACTCGCATTCACATCGGGTGACCTCGATGAAGGTGTAAGGAGCCTTTCGGAGATTATGCCCGATATGCTCCGTCTTGCTGAAGTGGAAAAGACCTGTCAGCTTCTCTCTTCGGAAATCGAAAAGACCAGAAGACGCGTAAACGCTCTCGAATATGTTATGATTCCCGACTATGAGGACACTATAAAGTATATCACTATGAAGCTCGACGAAAATGAAAGAAGCAACATCACACGCCTTATGAAAATCAAGGATATGATGCTTCAGCAGTCACAGGGTATTTAAGGCTATGGAAGAAAAGGATTTACTTTTTTCTCGCTGTCTTGATGCCAAGAAAAAAGCCCTCGACAGCTTTATGATAACCTCCACGGCATTTCTCTCGGTGGACGAAAGAAGCCTTGTCGGATGCGTCGAAAGAGAATATAATTCTGATATCAGTACATTTTATTTCGGCGGTTATGACGAAGCGGAAAGAACGGTTGCTGTTTTTGTGCCGAAATTTTTCGGAGTGGAGGATATAGGGGAGTATTTCTCCGAAAATCCTGATGACTGCCCCTTCTGTCTTTTAAAGGTCAGCAAGGACAGGTTTTCTTCCCTTACCCACAGGGATTATCTCGGCTCACTTATGGGGCTTGGTATAAAAAGAGAAACAGTCGGTGACATTATCCCGAGAGATGACTGTACCTTTATTTTCGCTCTTAAGAGTATAAGCAGATATATCTGTGAAAATCTTACTAAGGTGGGCAGGGGAACAGTAAACTGTGAAATCTGTCCTCTTTCGGAGTTTATTTATGATGAGGGTGAAACGGAAACTGTTTTTTCTTCCGTAGCTTCGCTGAGACTCGACAGTGTGGTTTCCTCGGCTTTTAACCTTTCCCGCACCAATTCCTCTCTTGCAGTAAAAAGCGGTCTGGTATATATTAATTCACAGCAGATACTGAAAAACGATTATACCCTCAGAGAAAAGGATAAAATCGTCCTCAGAGGTAAGGGCAAGGTTGTTCTTGAGGAAATCATCGGTGAAAGTAAAAAGGGCAGAATACATATAAATATAAAAAAATTCAAATGATTCTCAGTGTGCTGTTGTACATTGAGAATTTTTTTGATCTTTTCGGAAAAACTATACTCGGTGATTATATGAGTGATTTTAATAAATCCTATAAAGAAAATGTAAAAATAATCAGTAAAAAGCTTCGTCTCGGTGAAAGCTATGACATCATTCTGAAAAAAATAAAGCTTGCTGACAGGGAAGCGTCTCTCTTTTGTCTTGACGGTTTTTTAAAGGATGAAATGCTCGAAAAAAACTTAGAATATTTCACGAAGCTTACTGCCGAGGATATAAATAAGGCAAACACAGCTCAGAAATTTGTGGACAGCTACACTACCTATGTGGAGGCGAATGTTGTTGACACCTGTGACAAATTCATAACCTTCGTTCTTTCGGGTGCTGTGGGTATGATAGTGGAGGGCTTTTCCGAGGCGGTAATCATCGACTCGCGTACTTATCCTGCACGAACTGTGGAGGAGCCTGAGTCGGACAAGGTGCTCCGTGGATCACACGAGGGCTTTGTTGAAACTATTATTTTTAACACTGCTCTTATACGCCGAAAAATCAGAAACACTAATCTTACGATAAAATCCTATCAGATCGGCACGGAATCGAAAACCGATATAACCGTCTGCTATCTCGAGGATGTGGTTGACAGAAAGCAGCTCGATATTATCACGAAAAAGCTCGAGTCTATTGAAGTGAAAAGTCTGCCTATGAGTCACGAAAGCCTGCGTGAATGTCTTATGCCTACTCAGGTCTGGAATCCCTTCCCTAAGGTCAGATATACTGAAAGGCCTGATGCGGCGGCAGCGTGTATATATGACGGAAATGTGGTAATACTCACCGACGGCTCACCCACAGCGATGATATTTCCTACGGGTATTTTTGATTTCATTCAGGATATAAACGATTTTTATTTCGCACCTGTTATCGGCTCGCTGCTGAGATTTATCCGTGTTCTGGTTTTCAGCCTGTCGATGGTTTTTATTCCGATATGGTATCTGCTTATACAGTATGAAGAAATACTTCCCGATGCGATAAAGTTTATGCTCATAGAAGAGAAAAACTCCGTGCCGATAGTATTGCAGCTGCTGATAGTCGAATTTGTTATTGATACCCTTCGACTTGCTTCGGTGAATACGCCCAGTGCTCTGAGCAGCTCCTTCAGTGTGGTAGGTGCCTTAGTGCTCGGTGAATTTGCTATCAGATCAGGTTGGTTTGTGTCGGAGGTAGTGCTGTTTATGGCCTTTGTGGCTATATCGAACTTTACACAGCCGAGCTATGAACTCGGTTATGCTATCAAGATTTCGCGAACGATTATTCTTATTCTGACAGCCTTCTTCAAAATATGGGGCTTTGCGGCAGGTCTGATTCTGGTTATGCTCGTCGTATCATTTACGAAAACTATCAGCGGATACACCTATCTTTATCCGCTCATCCCGTTTAACAAACAGGCTCTGAAAAAGCTCATTTTTCGTCATCAGATAGAATTCAGATATAAAAAAAATAACGGAAGATAACTTCCGTCATATTTCAAAGTCTTCTTTTTTAAAGTCGCTGTTTATTACTATCTTGTTCGGCACACGCTTGAGAGGGTCGTATTTATAGTGTCTGCAGGAGGAATCACTTTCGACTATGCCTTTTTTACTGCACAGCACCATACTTCTGTCCTTGGGACTTCTGCCGTAAAGACAGTTGGAGCATTTGGCTGCATATTTCTTTTTGCTTATCATCTTCTGTTTCATTTTTTCACCTGCTTTTTTCACTTGCACACATTTTATCATAAAGAATAAAATTTTTCAACCGATATTTCTTAATTACTTGCTTTAAATATCATTTTATGATAAAATCAACGGGATAAATTAAGGAGCAGATTTACTATGAAGGAAGTTACGATATACACAGACGGGGCCTGTTCGGGAAATCCCGGTGCGGGCGGATGGGGGACTATCCTCGTTTATAAGGGCAGAGAAAGAGAAATGTCAGGCGGTGCAGCTGAAACTACCAATAACCGTATGGAGCTTACCGCTGTTATTGAGGGCCTTAAGGCGCTTAAGGAAGCCTGCAAAGTAACGGTGGTTACCGATTCTCAGTATGTGGCAAACGGAATCAATCTCGGCTGGGCACAGAGCTGGAAGGCAAACGGCTGGAGAAAAAAGGACAGAAAGCCTGCGCTGAATCCCGAGCTTTGGGATGAGCTTCTCACTCTTATTGCCAAGCATGAGGTTACCATCGAATGGGTCAAGGGTCACGACGGCCATCCCGAAAATGAACGCTGTGATAAAATGGCAGTGGCTGAAAGTCAGAAATTTATCTGATTCAGAGAGCGGTATTTATAGCTATTAAATGTAATACTGTTCCTGCGAGGACAAACACGTGGAAGATACTGTGAAAGTATCTTCTTTTTTTACCCAGTTTGTAAAATACAGTGCCTACTGTGTAGGAAATTCCTCCCAGGAGAAGAGGAATAACGATAGAAACCGGATTTTCTGAATATTTAAACAAGGGGAAAGCAAGCAAAGCAGCACCCCAACCGATAACGAGATATAAAATCAACTGTACGTTTTTATACTTTTCATGGTCAATAAATGTTAGGATTATTCCTACAGCGCTCAATAAAGTACAAACTGCAGTAGCACCGACTGCAACGGCAGGTGCCTTGTCACACAGACAAATGAAGCATATTGCTATGATTGTACCCGAAATCAGAATATAAATTGATGAGTGGTCGATAAGTCTGAAAACTTTTTTTACTATTTCATTTGTGACTGAATGGTATGCAGTGGAAACAAAATACAGTGCAATTACGCTTACGGAAAATACCGTCGTACCTATCAATGAATTTTTTTCAGATACATTTAAAAAGAAATAAATTAATGATATCAGACCGATAATGACTCCGATACCGTGAGATACACCGTTAAGAATTTCTTCTTTTTTTGTATAATTGGGTAAAGTAACGTTTTTTATTGACATAATTTATCATCCTTTTTTTATATTAAATCCTTGATAACTTCACCTGCTATTATAAGTCCTGCTACAGGAGGCACAAAGGCAATAGAGGCAGGGACAGGCTTACTTCCGTCTGCGGAAGGGGGGGGCTTTCTCGGTTCCTCGGGTGAAAAGAGTACCTTTAGTTTTTTTATCCCTCTTTTTTTCATTTCATATCTCATCACTCTCGCCAGAGGACATACAGAGGTTTTATAAATATCCGTAATTTCGAACTTGGTCGGGTCGGTTTTGTTACCTGTTCCCATAGAGGAGATAACAGGGATATTTTCTTTTTTTGCTTTTTCGATTATGGCGATTTTACCCGAAACCGTGTCGATAGCATCAATAATATAATCATATACTGAAAAATCAATTTCATCGATATTTGAGGGCAGAACGAAGATGTTATGCTCTTTTATTTTTATGTCGGGATTAATGTCTGTCAGTCTCTCTTTTGCCACTGCGGTTTTAAGTTTGCCGACAGTAGAGTGGAGAGCGAAAATCTGACGGTTTATGTTTGACGGGGAGACGGTATCGTTATCGAAAAGATCCAGACTGCCAACTCCCGATCTTGCCAGAGCCTCGGCCACATAGCCGCCGACTCCTCCAATACCAAAGACTGCCACGCAGCAGTCTTTGAGACGGGAAAGAGCATCCTTTCCTATTAACATTTCCGTACGGGAAAAAATTTCATTCATTTCTTTTTACCTTTACTGAAGGGATTACCCATAAATATAATTAATACAGCCGGTATAAGGCTTAAAAGGAGAAGTAAAAACATAAGAGGGTTGTCCGTAAAATAAGCGAACATAGCTTTAAAGGCTTCAACCTGGAACATAATCACGAAGCCTGTGATTATCGCAAAAATCGCAGCCACAAGAACAGCGCCTGCAGCAGCATCCTTAGCTATTCTGCCGTATTCCGAGCGCTCCTCTGAGGCGAGATTCACCGCATTTTCTACTGCTGTATTGATTACCTCAGCAGTGACAACGAGAGCCGAAGAGACTATCAGTGCGGCATAATCACTCCGTGAAAGAACAAACCAGTCCGTTGAAACGAGAATGGTAAACATATAAGTCAGAAAAACAAGGTGAAATCTCAGATTTCTTTCTGTCTTTAAACAATGCTTCACACCGCTGAAGGCATAGGTGAAGCTTTTTAAAAATTTTCCGAATTCCATAATATCAGTTTTCTGTGGTATAGTAGCTGCCGCTTCTGACGAGGCCTAACTGAGTAAGCACCGCCTCTTCCTTTTCTCTCATACGAACAAGCTCAAGTCCGCCGGGCTCATGGTCGTAGCCTAAAAGGTGGAGCATGGAGTGAACGGTAAGAAATGCGATTTCTCTGTCGAGAGAATGACCGTAAAGGTCAGCCTGCTTGTAGGCGTGCTCGATGGATATAACGATGTCACCGAGCATTCTTGCTCCTGTGTCGTTATTTATGTCATAAACACCGTCTACACCTAAGGGGAAGGACAGAACATCAGTAGGTCTGTCTATACCTCTGTGCTTGAGATTGAGCTCGTGAATGGAAACATCATCCACGATGGTAACACTGATTTCTGCAGAGCCTTTGAAATTTTCACCCACCAAAACAGCATTACAGCAGCGGCGTATGAGCATACGGACACCGGTAGGAATACGTACCGTATTCTGACCGTTAGTAATGATTACCTTGATTTTGTCTTTCATTTCTTTTTACTCTCCTCATATTTTGTGTAAGCTTTGATAATATCCTGCACAAGCTTATGTCTGACGACATCCTTTTCTGAAAAGCGTATGGTTTCGATATCGTCTACGTTTTTCAGAATTTTTATCACATCGACAAGACCGGATCGTTTTCCGTCAGGAAGGTCGATCTGTGTAATGTCACCTGTAACCACGATTTTTGAGCCGAAGCCGAGACGGGTAAGAAACATTTTCATCTGCTCGGGAGTGGTGTTCTGCGCTTCGTCGAGAATAATGAAGCTGTCATCGAGGGTTCTGCCTCGCATATAGGCCAGGGGAGCTACCTCGATATTTCCTCTTTCCTGATATTTCTGGAAATTTTCAGGGCCTAACATATCGAAAAGTGCATCATATAGGGGTCTTAAATACGGGTCTACCTTTGACTGGAGATCTCCCGGGAGAAAGCCTAATTTTTCGCCTGCTTCTACAGCGGGGCGGGTCAGGATGATTCTGTTCACCTCTTTGGCTCTGAAGGCGCTGACAGCTAATGCTACGGCAAGATAAGTTTTACCTGTACCTGCAGGGCCGACACCGATGACTATGGTATTCTTTTTTATGGCATCCACATATTTTTTCTGTCCGAGGGTTTTCGGCTTTATCGGTTTACCCTTGGCACTTATACAGATGCAGTCGGAGCTGAGGGTGCTGAGCTTATCGTCATTACCTTCCTTCACTACTGAAATAACATAACGGATGTTCTGCTCGTTTATTACTTCGCCTTTATTTATGAGAAAGAGAAGGTTTTTGATTACTCTTTTTGCCTTATCGACATTTTCTTCGTCGCCTTTGATTTTTATGTCACTGCCGCGACAGACGATAGCTACGGAGAACTCCTTTTCGATAAGCTTTACATTTTCATCGAAGGAACCGAAAAGAGAAACTGCCTGTTCCATTCTGTCTATGCTGAAAGTCTGCTCAAACAAATTTTGCACCTCAATTAAAAGTAAAATCAATATAACTGATAAAATTTTATCACATATTTTCAAAAAAGTGAATAGTTTTATAGAAATTTTTGTATAATTATTTTTATTTTTCGGACAAAATAGGCTTTTCTTCACCGATGAAATCGATTAAAGTATATTTCCCGCTGAAGTTCAGTGTATTGTCGGAAGAACTGATTTTTTCCTCTGCGGAAATAATTGTTGAGTTGCTGTTTCCTTTATATACACTGTTCTGAAATTCCTCCAGAGCTTTGGTTGTCGCAGAGGTTTTTTTCGTCTCCGTATTCATTTTTTCGCATATAAGATGCTTTTCGATGTAAAAGGGCAGATTATATCCGTTGATATTCAGTGTGCTTCTTTCGTAAAGATGTATTTCTTCGGGACTGTCGGCTGAAATTTCCGACGGAATTTCTAAGCCGAAAAAACCTATTTTGTATTTCTTTTTTCCGACAGTAAGCTTCTGCTGAGTAGTCTTGATTTTTTTCGTAATGCTCAGTTCCTTTTCGTGTACTGCAGTTAATTTACCTTTTGCGGCATAAAAGGTGGTGGACAAATCTTCGTTCTGTATGGCACCGTTAATCAGAAGATCTCCCTTTTTTACTCCTGTTCCGCTTTTTACTGTGCAGTCACCGTAAAAGGTCTCGGCTGAAAGGATAACACCGTCGAAATCTGCTACGATATTACATGGCGGACGGCTCTCTGTTTCGGTTATTATTCTGTTATCCTCACGAAGCTCGATTACAGCAAGACTGCCCTTTATGTTTACCGAAAGCCAGGTGACCTTTCCGTCATAGTCTGCGGCGATGCTGCGTGCAGTGCGTATTTCATCGAAGGATTTTTTCAGAGTTCCTGCAGAAAGTCCGTACTGCTCAGCTCTGTGAAAAAGCTCACTTTTACTGAGATTATCGTTTCCCGAAACATCTACACACCATACGAACATACTAAGGAAAAGATGAACTGTAAGAAAGAGTATGACACCTGTAATAATACCTGTTCTTTTATGATATTTTCTGTATTTATATATCAGTCCTGTCTTATTTATTATGCTAACTCTGACACCTGCTTTATGCGATAGAGAACGGAGCTTTAAAAAATCACTGCGGCTTATGCAGAAGGTCATCACCTTATTCTGCAGACACACATCCCACAGATTTATCTTGCCTGAGTAGCACAGGTTAAGAAAACGCTCGGGAAATCCGCCTTCGGCACGGATACGCACATAGCCCTTAATGTATCTTAATAGTATAACTGCGTATTTCATATTACACTCCCGTAAAGTCCAGCGAAAGGATGTTTCCGTAAATACCGATCTGCTCGGCAACATCGGATTTTATTGTCAGATCTGTACCTGTAATTTTTATTATCATTTTTTTACAGTTTATCCGCACGAGAGAGGAATTATATTCGATTATGCCTGCACAGCCTTCGATGACAGCTTCTCTGTTTGAGCATAAATCTATATGCGGAATAAGAAGCTCTGACGTTTCCAGAGGGGAGATAACATTCAGCTGATGCCTAACCTTTTTCAGCATTTTAATCACACCGTTTCATATATTCTGATTAATATTTATGATACAGGTGCAGGGAATATAATAAAATAATTTTTTCTGAATAGATATTTAAAGAGGTGTTACTATGAAAGCTTTCACTAAAGAATACATAAATATAAATAAGGCAGGTCTTTTTGTTATCCGATATGCTGTCAGCGCCTTTCTGCTTTTTTCCTCTGCTTTCATTCTTCTTAGATTTCCGTCACATTCTGCTCAGGGAGTGAAAAACGGTATTGACATCTGCCTTGGTTCTCTTGTTCCGGGGCTATATCCGTTTATGATTATTACTAATCTCTATTTATCCTCGGGGATGGCTGAGGCAAGATTTTCATTCATTGACAGACTGTGCCGTTTTATGTTCCGCTTACCGGGATGCTGTGCCACGGTAATTCTCTTTTCACTTATCGGCGGACTTCCCATCGGTGCGGGTATGTCGGCGCAGCTTTATGAGAGAGGGATGATATCCCGTGAGCAGTGCAGAAGGATGCTCTGCTTCTGTGTAAATCCCGGTCCTGCCTTTGTCATTTCAGTAGTGGGTCATTCTGCTCTTAATTCGGAAAAAGCCGGTCTTCTGATATATCTCAGCCTTATTCTGTCATCTCTTATTATAGGAGTGTTATCGGGATTTTTCATCGCAGATGCAGAAACCTTTAAAATATCTGAGCCGGCTAAATTAACAGCAGAAGGTAAGTCCTGTGTAGAAAGTGCTGTAGTCAGAAGCTCCAAATCGATTTTCGGTATTTGTGCGTGGGTGGTTGCTTTTTCGTGCTTTTCCGAAATTATATCAAATATGGGCTTTTCAGAGGGTGTAAGCAGCTTTCTGATGTGCATAACGGAAATGACGCGAGGGAGTGTAGTAGCTTCTGAGAGTTACCCCATACCTGTAGTTGCCGCTGTAATAGGCTTCAGCGGTATCTGCGGACATTTTCAGCTGCTCAGATATATTAATGCGGCAGAGCTGAAATATAAATTCTTTCTGGTAAGCAGAATCATAAATGCGGGCTTATCCGCGGTAATTTGCGGTTTACTGTTAAAGCTGTTTCCCGTGGCAGAGGAAACCTTTTCGGTAGGAGTGAGACCTGAAAGGGGACAGCTGTCAGGATCAGTAGTATTGTCGGTGCTGATGATTTTAATGGCGGCTCTCTTTGTTCTCGGAGACGATTACAGAATAACAAGAAAAAAACTGAAAAAATTATAAAAAAATTCGAAAAAAGTATTGACATTAAGGTGAAGAATGTATATAATAATGAAGCTGTCCGGAAAGAACAGCGACATCCGGGTGTGGCGCAGCTTGGTAGCGCGCTTGACTGGGGGTCAAGAGGCCGCAGGTTCAAGTCCTGTCACTCGGACCAGTTGAAAGAGCTGAAACCTTAGAGAAATCAAGGGTTTCAGCTCTTTTTTTATAATTTTATAAAATTGTCATACAACCTCATTTTGTGTGGTTTTTTTATCAATTGCATACAAACTGCATACATTTTTTACGGTTAAAAGCTCGACTGTTTTTCGGAGATTTTCTATGTCAGCGTGGGTGTAAACGTCGTCGGTGACTGATTTACTGGCGTGGCCGAGGAGCTTCTTTCGGTAAAAATCGTCTGCACCTGCCTGCTTGAGCTTCGTGGCGAAGGTGTGACGGGTGATGTGGGGAGTGATAGTTTCGTCGATGTCTAACTCCTTAAGCATTTTGTTAAACATATTCTTTCTGAAATAATCAGTAGACATAGGCTTCCCATCTTTGGTGCAAAATACAGTTTCACCTTTCTCTGAAAGCTGACGGTCTATTATCCATTTCAAATCAGAGTGAACAGGGACAAGTCTGTTTTTACCTGCTTCGGTCTTTTTACCGCCTCTGAAGGTGTACTCGTCCTTATCAAAGTTAAAAGCGGTCAGTTCCAGAAGTTCGCCGATGCGCCAGCCGGAGTGAATCATATAATATACCCACTGAGCTGTCTTGTTTCCGTCGAGAGCTGCCTTCCCGATTTTCTGTATTTCGATGTCGGTCAAAGCTCTCTTTTCTGTCTGCTCGAATTTAGGCATAGTGACGAATTCAGAATAGTTTTTAGTAACGATATCATTCTGAAGGGCATAGGTGTACAGAATGGAGAAAAGCAGCTTTACCTTTTTTACGCTCGATTCTGAAAGTCCTTTTTCTGCAAGGTTATCTATAACCTCCTGCATCTGAGCTGTGCGAAGGTCGGAAAACCGAACAGAATGTATTTGCGGACACCGTTTATATGCAGCCTTATATCCGTCCTGGGTGGAGCGGGTGAGGTTAGCATAACGGGAAGTGCGCAGAAAATCGCTGTAAACATCCTTAAAGAGCAAATCGGACTTTCTGATGTCGGGATTAACGATGTAATTTATTCGGCGTTCTTCGGCTTCTTTTCTCGTTTTAAAGGCACCGAGGTATTCTCTTTTCATCACTCCGTTTTCAAGATATGCTTTTCCGTAAACGATGAAAGGCTTACTTACACCTTTCCGCTTATAGATTGTGCCGGAGCCGTTGGCGCTTCTTTTCATAATTTATCTGTCCTTTCCTTGACTTTTTTCGGTGATTTATGGTAAAATGACAGAGTAATCCCGTCATTTTCCTGTGGTTAGGTTAATATGCGGTTTACAGCGGTCCTCACAGCTTTGGTCGGGTGTGAGGGCTTTTTTATTTTGGGAGATTATTTACATACAATAATTTTCTTTATAGGTTATGTTTAATTGTTCTGCAAAATCTTTTGCTTCATCAGTCAATGAAACATTTGTAATAAGAACAGGTGTTGTATTAGTTAAATAACTGTTATTCAATCGAATATAGGTTGAATATAATGCAACTACGGACGCTTCATTTAATGCAGGGGACGAAACAGTGTAAACACATTGAATGAGTAAGCATTTACCGGGCTTGGTTGCTTTTAAATATTTTTCAAGTCTGTTACTATTTGAAATCGTCGTAACTGTATATCCTTTTCCTCTGTAACGAGCTGCAACATATTCAGCGTAGGTTTTACAAAGGGCATTAAGATTTGCATCGACTACTGCAGTGCCTATGTAAACAGAGGAGCCAGAGAAAAGCTTCGGTTTGCTTGCAGCATTTTGTAATTCATGTATTGTCTTTTCTTTATTTTTCAGTTTGTTTTCGGCACTCAGTAAGCGGGCGTTGATTTCCCTGTTTGTTTTTTGGAGAGCTGTAACTTCCTTTTTATACTTGGCCAATTCTATGCCTGTGGAGTCGTCATATTTATATTTAAACCTTGCGGCTATAAAGATACTCACCAATACTGTAATTATAGCGGCAATAAGGAAAAATTTGTATTCAGATAAAGTTTCTTTTAATTCGGAAAGTTCACTTTCAAGCTTATTTGCTTTGATGCTTTCTTCTACGAGATCGTCTTTGAGTTCAGATATTTCTTTCTCGGCATCCTGCCAATATGTTTTGTATTTATCGCTTGAAGATGATGAATAACCGTAAGAGGAGCCGGAGCTACTTCCTGTCTTATCATCAAAATCATAGGGACAGACACCATTAGTATGGTCATGCGCAGGATAGCCGTGATGATAATGATATTCTCCTGTACTTCTGTTATAGTGACCGCCACTGCTGTCCGTTCTGCCCGAATGGGCGAAAGCTGTAACAGGCATAAGGATAAGCAACAGGAGAGTGAACGAAAGAAGTGCTTTTTTCATATTAATCTTCCCCGTAACAAATTGGACACGGTGTATATCCGAGTTCTTTTGCATCGTCGATTAAATATGCACTGGTAATTAACTCTTCAGCTTCTTCAGAACGTGAGAAACAATAAAAACCTTTGTGGTAGTATTTATCATTTTTGATTGTGCAACAAAAGAAAGCGTCAGATTTCCACATTCTTTCAGCATCAAAAAACAATACCATAGCATTATTTTCTTCTTTTTCATAATTTGATTTTGCCTCATCGAGTTGTTCTTCTAAGTCGCTTATTTCGGCTTTCAATTCTGAAATTTGAATATCTTTTGCTTCTAAGTCGCCGTAACTGTTAAAAAATAAAAAAAGAGATATCACGGCAACGATAATTGCAAGCACCGAAATTTTGTTATCCATAATTTTTTCCTTCTTCCTACCGCCTATGAGGGCGGATTTTTATTATTAGTGATAGCGAAAAAAGTCACTATCCCATTAGTAAGTCACATAAAAAGGAAAAAGTAACACAATTTTTTTTTAAAATATTTTTCTTGCCGCCCTCAGGCGGCTATTTTTTTACTTCAAGATAAATTATGTTTCCTTTTTTATGCCAACTTAGAATTGCTTTTATCGCCGTACTTATCAGCACGGAGCATCTGCTTCATCATACCTCTGATTTCGGCACGGTCAATAGTGTCGAGCTGTGAAACAATACTAACAAGGTCTTTTATTTCATCTGAAAATTCAACTGTTTCATTACTGTATTGGCCATACATATCATTTACGGAGATTTTGAAAATAGTACAAGCTTTAAATAGAGTTTCAATATCTATTGAATTAACACCTTTTTCCCAATTTGAAACAGCAGAGTTTTTTACGCCGAGCAATTCAGCTAATTCTTTCTGTGTCATTCCGCTTCTCTTTCTATAGAAAAGAAGATTTTTTGATATTTCATCTCGAATGTTTCCCATAAGAAACACCTCCCTTTAGCCACATAATAACACGGCATTTTCAAAAAATCAATAGAAAATTACAGAAAAACTGAAATATTTTCTTGAAAAACTGTTGACAATACAGCAAAACTGTAATATAATGCAGATGAAATACAGCAAAACTGTAATTTGGAGGTGATAATAATGTTAGGTGCAAAGATAAGAAGCTATATTTCAGAGTGTGGCTTAAAGATGTCTGCTATAGCAGAAAAAGCAAACATACCATTAAATACTTTTTCGGCGATGATGAACGGTAAAAGAAAAATTACTGCAGAAGAATATTTTTCTATTTGCACAGCTCTTAATGTTAATCTTGACAAATTCACATCTTAACCCGACCACATGACATAAGTAAACCGAAAATCTAACCACAGGAGAACAGCGAAAGGGGGGAGAAGGGTGTTAATTAAAGAACTTGATGAAGCGATAGAAAAAGCGAACCGATTAAAGGAACTCCTGACAGAAGTACGTACATTAATCGATTCACTTAAGGCTAATCATATACCGTGTTCAAGTGACGGCGTATGCCGTGACCAGGGCCCCAGTATGATGTGCCCATCAACCGAAGATTGAGTTATTGATGTAATCCCAATGGCTTTGCTTAAGCCAGCCTTGCATGTTGTTTTTTACTTCAATAACCAATAAACGATCATTCGAATCAAGATATGGCTTGATTCTTTTGAAAACCTCATCAGCTGAGGTAATGTTTGACTTGATTAAATAGGAAGACTTCCAATATGAACAGTAAGCACCTGTGGAAGCATCCTTGATAGCTTTGATTACATTCTCGTAATCCTGGCCTTCTTTATTCAAGTCATAAGTAACCATATATACCATACACATCCTCCTTTCTTCGAAACTTTGTAAGAGAGGAAAAACTCTCTTAATATATAGTGTCGAAAAAAGGAAAAAGTAACATTTTTATAAACCACCCAACCACAGGAAAGGATGATGGTAATGGCATTAAAGCCGAAAAAAGTATTCACAGATGCAGAAATACTCTCGTTTAATGAGGTACCCGTAAAAATTGCGGCGGATTACCTCGGAATGACATACCCTATGCTGACATGGAAGCTTCAGCAGGGTATGGTTACGTTCGGAATAGCAGTGAAAAAAAGAGAGTGGACTTACCACATCAGCCCCCAGGCGCTCGTTAAGTACAAAAACGGTGAAGATGATTCGGACATTCTGAGGGCGATACATAATCAGCTTTCAGATATTCAGTCGCAGCTCCCTGAGATATGCGCTCTGCTCAAGGCTTATGAAGAGACGAAGGGGAGAGATAAAAGACCCGGTGTTCCGTGGCCGGGAGGTGCAGCCGTATGATGTGTAAACTCTTCAACTGTGACAAACGTCACGGAAATATATGCTGCAGGGAATGTCGGGACCGCAGGAACTGCGCGAATCCCTGCAGAAACACACCCGATAAATGCGGACAGACCACTGAGGGCAAGCCCGGAAGAAAATTAAGAAAGAAGGATAAATAAACTATGGAAAAGTTGGATATATGCCGCTTCTGCGGTCAGGTGTTTATACCAAACGATGAAAATGCATCCGAGGCGGTTCGTCTGGATAGCGGTACGGCAAAATGTGACTGCCCTGATGCAGAAAAATGGAAAAGACGAAGAATGTTCATCGCCTCGGCTCAGGATAAGCTCCGTGAGGTGCTTCAATATAAGTTTAACGAGGCTCTTGATGAAGGTGCGGCAAACAGGACCGAGAGTGAAAATATGATTTACGCTTACCTTCAGGATGTTATCCCGTTTATGGTCGACGGAGAAATTCCTTCGGTGACACTGAAAATCAAAGGAACCGGCAAGGTGACGATGCAGGTAGGCTCTGACGGTCAGATAAAAATCAAAAGGCAGATTTCCTCTGCCATTGAACAGAAAGCGAGTGAGTGGGATGTTTAATAACAGAGAAATATTCTTCGCAGTATGCGGTGCTCTCGCACTGGTTCTCTTTTTCCTTATCCTCTTCGAGAAGAGGCTCATAGCCTTCGAAGACAAGTGTAAAAAAGCGTTAAAAGAGAAAATGGAGCTGCTCAGATTTACTGCAGAAACTCAAAAAGAAATTATAGCCCTGCAGGATGAAGTTATACACGAGCAGGCTGATATCATCACAAAGCTTAAAAAGGCACTCCGAACACAGGAGAGAATCAACAGCATAAATCTCGAGACACTCCGTCAGGAGAGACTTAAAAACAGCAGGGAGGTGAAGGAATGAAAACAGAGAAAATAACGGTGGTTATCGTGCCGCCTTTCGTAGAGCCGTACAAACGTACTATCAGACCTAAGCTTGAAACACTGCAGAGAATAGTCAGAGGCGGTATAGAGACCACCTGTGACGATGGACTCCCGGACATGCTTATCGTCTGCAACAACGAAAATAAGCTCAGTAATCTTCGTTTTAACTGCCGTATCAAGCAGGGTGCTTATGAAGATTATATCTTCGGGACATTCTTTGTATGCGGTATGGGAGAGGACGATTTCTGCAGTCTGACTGATGAGCAGGCAGAGAGAGCGATTAAGAGATTTTCACGGCAGAAAAAAGCATAAAAAAAGAGCCTACATAAGCGGCAACTTATGTAAGCTTGACCTATCCGACAGGGCGGTAAGGACCTATTACATATATAGTATATCACATAAAAAATGATATGTCAAACTTACCGCCGAAAGTACATAAAACAAGGTGGTGAAGTAGCCCAAGTGAAACGCAAAGCAATGAGAGTTATCTATTCGGGTTCGGTGCTCGAAAAGGAAATCTATACCGTTGCTGACAAAACCAAAGACATCAAGAAGGCAAAGCCTCGGCTGAGGTTTACTACGGAAGAGGAGAGAGAAGCTCACAAAGAGGGCATATCGAGGCGGAAGCATATACGAAGCTTTAACGAGAATTTCTCTCCGACTTCCATATACAGTACATTGACCTTCGATGATGAAAACGAAGTACATACGATGAAGGAAGCACGGTACATCCGCAGTCTGTACATCCGTCGGCTAAGATATGCCTGTCCCGATGCGGTTATATATTTTTATATCGGCAGAGGTAAATCAACACACAGGATCCATTTTCACATGGTCTCTGAGGGCATACCGAAAGAGATAATCCGTAAGCAGTGGAAATACGGCACAAATGTATATATGGTAAATCTCCGTGAACACAACTATTACCATAATATCGACCACGGGCAGGATTATACAGGACTCGCCAATTACCTCTGGGAGCATTGGACACCTGAGGTAGGCGGGAAAAGGTGGTATCAGACAAGAAATGCCCGAAAGCCCGAAAAGGACAAGCCTAAAGAGGTAAAAAGGCTATATACGGAAATGAAGCCGCCCGCAGTGCCGAAAGGGTACAAATATGTGGACTGTAAATGCACCAAATACGGATATTGGTGCTTTAAATATGTAAAAGAGCCTCCGCCCGATGAACGGCGCCGGGGTAAAAAGAAAAAGGATACAAGCTGATTTTTATGTCAGCTTTTGCAAGACTTGAAAATGTGTAAAGTTTTAGAACGAAAGCTTAACAGGAAGGAGAATCTGATGAGTGCTTTTGAAAATCTCAAAGAGCAGTTTGAAAAAATAAAAGATATGGCGTGGCGTGGTCGAGAATTTCCTTTATACCAAGGTGTAAAAGGAAAGGCTGACGATGAAGAAGAAAAGATGGGCTATTCTTTTGTTAACGAGCATACCCTACAGGCTATGAAAAATATGTACGCCAGATATAAACTTCATAAGTTACATAAAGATGTGGCAGAGGGTGAAGTGGAAAAGCTGTGGCTTAAATATTTAAGTGAAAAACAAGCAGAAGAAACCCGCATTGTAGCTTATCACGAATTAGATGTGATAAGGCAGAAAACCGGGCAGATAACAAAGGAGCTTATAGCCTATGAGGGCAAAAGTCAGAAGGAAATCTTTGATCTTATCTTCTGCCGGCTTATCCCTGCACTGACTAATGAGGTGGCAGGGAAGAAAATCAAAGAGGGTGCAGGATATTTTCTCATAACAGGGGAGAGAAACCTCACCGATGAAGAACGAGAGGAGCTGAAGAAAAGATATGCTTAACTGTGCAGTGTTAATGGGAAGGCTGACAGCTGACCCTGTTCGCAGTGTTACGCAGACAGGAAAAGAAGTATGCAGCTTTCAGATAGCCGTTGACAAGACAGTTAACGGTGAGAGAAAAGCTGATTTTATAACCATTGTTGCCTGGGAAGGCTCAGCGGTATTAGTTGAGAAGTATTTTCGTAAAGGATCTATGATAGCTATTCAGGGTTCTATACAGACACGACCCTATGAGGATAAACACGGTAACAAAAGAACAGCCTTTGAAATAGTGGCAAGAGAGATAAGTTTCTGTGACGATAAGAAAACCTCTCCGTCGGCTTCGCCGCCACCTCTCCTTTCAGGCGAGGCAGATACTTCCCTTTCAAGGACGGCTGAGGCTCACAGCGGTTACTTTGCTACGGCTACGGCTGCAGACTTCGTGGAGATAGTCTGTGACGATGATGATTATGAGGTGCCGGTATGAAAAGATACTGCTTAAAATTTGAGTGTACCTGCCGTGAGTGTGCTGTTCATCCGGATAAGGGTAAGCATGAGAACGATGCACGGTACCGTAATTTCGAGGGAAACCCCGAGCTTTGTGTAAAGAAAAAATCACAGGTGCAGAGGTCACAGTCTGTCTTGGCTTATGTGCCGTCAGAGAGTGAAGAGCAGCAGGCTCTTTTCGAGTGGGTAGAGGCTAATATTTACAAATATCCCGAGTTGAAAGCCTTTTATCATATTCCCAATGAGGGCAGGCGCAGTAAATATGAGGGTGCAAGGCTGAAAAGGGAAGGTCTGAAGGAAGGTGTCAGCGATAACTGTCTCCCGGTGAAAAAAGGCGGTTACGGCAACCTTTACATCGAGCTGAAGAAAAGGCAGGGCGGTGTAGTGTCCGATGCTCAGAGTGAGTGGATAGAGCTGATGAAAGAGGTCGGTAATGCCGCTTTTGTGTGCTACGGCTGGGAGCAGGCGAGGGACAGACTGGTGGAGTACCTGGAAGGGCGGTGTGAGTGTGGAGAATGTATTTGACCGAATGGAAAAAGACAACTCCCGATGGAAAGCTGCTATGTTCCGTGTGAAGCAACAGCTGCCATATGAATTTAAAAAGAGACATGCCGAGGTCAGAGCTTATCAGTTCATCAGAGAGTGTGGACTCCGTGACTTGGAATATCATGTTT
This sequence comes from uncultured Clostridia bacterium, assembly GCA_937901145.1. Taxonomy (GTDB): domain Bacteria; phylum Bacillota; class Clostridia; order Oscillospirales; family Acutalibacteraceae; genus UBA6857. The sequence goes on along the minus strand of CALCHE010000148.1, from coordinate 365 downwards.
CTGTAGGAGGTCTCGATAGCATAGTTCTTTATCTTTTCCTTCACAGTATCGGTATAAAGGTAAAAGGCGTAAGCGTGTCGAGCCTTGAAGATAAGAGCATTAGGAAAGTACATAAAGCGCTTAACATCGAAGCTCTTAAACCTTCGATGCGTGAAGACGGCACCCGATGGACTAAAGCAAAGATATTACAGGAATTCGGCTTTCCCGTTCTCTCGAAGGAGATAGCATCGAAGATAGAACTTCTGCAGAATCCTTCGGAGAAGAATAAGACTGTACGTCACGCAATTATTACAGGCGAGACAGGAGAATACGGCGGGTTTCAGACTAATTCACGAATGAAACTGTCACAGATATGCCTTGAAAAG
>CALCHE010000147.1 GCA_937901145.1 uncultured Clostridia bacterium | reverse complement strand
CACAGCGTATGAGGCTGACATCATTAAATATTATGAGAAACAACAAGGAACTATCCAGAAGGCAATAGACAGCGGAATATTGAATAATACAAATAGGACGAATTTGTTGATATGATAGCAAAGATATTAGCAGATAAGGGTGTCTCTTTTGATTTTACCGATAATCAGAAGCTGAAGGAGTCGGGCTTTGCCATTGAGGGCAAGACGGTTAACGGACTGGTCACAAAGGACGGAATCAAAATCAATGTCAATTCAGCTAAGGCTCTGAACTCTGTTGTCGGTCACGAAATTACACACATCCTCGAAGGAACGGAGCTTTACACAGAGCTGCAGACGATGCTAAAGACTGTAGCAGAAAGCAAAGGTGAATATCAGTCAAGATATGATGAAATAAGGAAGCTTTATGAGGGCATAGAGGGTGCGAACATTGAGCAGGAGCTGACGGCTGACTTAGTCGGTGACTACCTTTTCACGGACAGGGAATTCATCAGCAGGCTTTCAGCGGAAAAGCCCGGTGTTTTCAAGAAAATCTTTGATGAAATCAAGTACCTGTGCAGAGTGGCCACAGCAGGGAGCAAGGAAGCCAAGGAGCTGGAGAAGGTCAAGAAGACTTTCGAGGAGCTTTACAGGGAGAGTGGGGCAGAAAAAAACACCGCTGAGGGCGGTGTGAGGTTTTGTCTTGGTGTTACACAAAGTGATATAAACAGTTATGTTGATGCTGCTTACGAAAAAGAAAACACCGAAGATTATAAAAAATATGCTGATGCTTCAGAAAAATTAATATCTGATGTTTCCGATGAAATTGATATAACAGGTTATGCACATGCTTTAAGAGATAACGATATTCGTCATATTAGAAATTCTCATGGTGAGAATACAAATGAAAAATATCCCGTTACAAAGGATGATATAAAACGTATTCCCTGGATTATAGAAAACTATGATAAAGTGTTTGTAAAAACAAATGCAAGTGGGAAGCCGGGTATTGTTTATGTTAAAGTTACAACAGATAATACTATATATTATGTTGAAGCTGTAACGGAAGAATACCATAATGAAAAGTTGCTTGTTAATAAACAAATGATAAAGGCAGGCTTTGATGAAATTCCAAATTTACATGGTTTAATTTCAGCAATTAATAAAAAAGAAAGTAGTTCCCAATATCTCGCTGATTTAGAAAAAATCCGCAAGGCGTACGTCCAAGACGTTAAAGGAAACTACTACAATAATAGTATACTCAATTCCGCCGAAAATGTCAAGCAGAATGATAATTTTTCTCTTTCCTCAAAGGACATCGCACCGAAGAAATACGGCAACTACAACGTATACGGTGAGGATGTTATGCTGGAGGGTAAGGTGAAGCCGACAGGTAAGAAAGAAATCACGGCACCCACACGGGAAAGCATCGCTGAAGGGAAGAAGAAAGTAATTACCGATGCACCGATTAGGGCGGATGCGAACCCGCTCAAAAATGAGCAGGTTGCAGAGAAAGAAACTGTGGAGCCTGTAGACTTGAATACGGTATCATCAAAGTTCGAAAATTCAGCGGCAGAGCTTAAAAACCTGCAAAAAGCCAAAGCGGATATACTGACAAAGTACAATGAAAAAATCGAAAAAGCACAGGCTGAATATGACTCGAAGAAAGATAAAACCACAAAGGCAGCACAGACAATTCTTCGCCGCATCGAAAGGCTCAAGAGACTGCGACAGGATTTAGATTCGGAATATTCACGAAGAATAAATGATGTAGAAACTCGGATGGGAAAGCTTCATGCAAGGATGCCGACAAAAGCCAAGGAAAAGGCAAATGAAATCATCAGTCAGCTTAAAGGTGTTGCTGAAAAGAGCCTAGAGGATGAAAAAAATGCTTTGAAAAAAGAATACAAAGTAAAGAAAGAAGCCTTAAGGAAAGAAATCGGTGACAAGAACAGCTTCACCAGCAAAAGAGCAAATGCTCTTTACGAAGAACTGAAAAATCTTAAAAAAGGTGTCAAAGCTTCGGACGAGCTCGGTTATTTGCTTGATTACGGTTATAGTTGGTCTGAAGTTAAATCCACACTTCTTAAGGTGAGCAAATGGCCCGATGCAGTTATCAATCCCGATTCTGCCGTGGAGTCAATAGTAAGAGAGATAGTCGAAAGCGAATATGAGGATAAGCTATATGAGCTTGAGAGTCTTAATACGGAGCTTGAAGGGGAAATCGAAAAGCTCGGTCAGAAGGCACAGCAAAAATTTGAACGTGCCGAAGATGCCGCAGTTGAGAGAGCTGAAGACCGTGAAAAAGAGGAAATCCTTGGCGAGTCACAGCTTCGCACTGCAGTGCCGAAGAAAAATAATATCCGTGCCGCGTGGAAGGCATTCTTAAGAAACTTCGTCTCTAAAGGTGCCGAGGTGGAAACCTATGCGTTAAAAGGCAAGAACAGAGCTGTAGAGGATAAGTACAGGATGTGGAAGGACCGCTCCGAAGCCAAAGCACAATATTTTATGGAAAATGGAGACGGCACAGGAAAGAGCCTGAAGGAAATTTATGACACGGTTACACAGTCGGGCTTAGAGAAAGAGTTCGACCTTTATATGAAGCACAGGCTCAATGTAGACCGAATGAAATATGAAAAGCCCGTATTCAGCTATGATATATCCTCAGAAATGTCAGCGGCACAGGTTAAAAAGCTGGAAACAAAGTATCCCGAATTTATGGAATGGGCGAAGGATGTTTACGCCTACAATCAGAATCTTCTGCAGATGATGGTGGAAAAAGGTCTGCTTTTGCAGGAAACTGCAGATATGTGGGCAAAGCAATACCCGAACTATATACCTATCGAGAGGCTCGTTGATAAAACCTATAAAATGACAGGCAAAAAGATAGGAATATCTGCACCTATTAAAGAGGCAACGGGCGGCAACAATGTTATGGAGACTCTGCTGAAGACTATGGCTCACAGGACGGTGCAGGTATTCAAGGCTATCGATAAAAATGATTTCGGTATAGCACTTAAAAATTCCACCTATAACAACACCCTTGTCGAGGAAGTGATGAAGGAAGACAGTATGGATGATTTGTCTTTCCTCAAGGATGAAAACACCGTTAAGATAGACGAAGGCGGAAAGGGAGCGATGTTTACCGTCTATGAGAACGGTAAGAAGGTTACCTTCAATATCTCAAATGAGATGTATGAGGCACTACAGCCAACAAGAGAATCTCTGATGCTGACAATCGCACCGCTAAATAAGACAAGCGCCTGGCACAAAAAGGTGCTTACGGAATATAATCTGTTCTTTACGGCACGAAACTTTCCGAAGGATGCTCAGGAGGTGCTTCTCAATTCACAGCATCCGGTGAGTACTTATGCCAATATGCCGCAGGCTCTCAAAGAGGTTATAAGCGGAAAGGGAATTTATATCAATGAATATTATAAAAACGGTGGCAGATCTAATACCTATTTTGACAGAAGCACAAACAATTTTGAGGTGGAAAAGAGTAAGTTTAAAAAGGCTATCGGCTTCGTGCCTTCGGCAATCAGTAAGGTCAATGATGTGGTCGAGGCAGTTCCGAGAGTAGCAGAATACATAGCAAGCAGAAAGAAAGGTGCTACGGTAGAAGCGGCTATGCTCGATGCGGCAAGAGTTACAACTGACTTTTCTGACGGCGGTGACCTGACAAAGTTTCTAAACCGAAACGGTGCCACTTTCCTCAATGCATCCGTACAGGGTGCGGCACAGCAGGTGAGAAACATACGACAGGCAAAAGCTGAGGGTTTCAAGGGAATTATGAAGCTGGTGGCTAAATATGCCGTTTCCGGTTTGCCTGTGCTTCTTTTCAATGCGATTTTTTGGGACGATGACGAGGAGTATGAAGGTCTCTCCGAGTATATAAAAGACAGCTACTATGTTATAGCAAAGTACGGAGACGGACAATTCGCAAGAATCCCGAAGGGCAGAACGGCGGCAGTAATTCAAAAAGCTGTAGACCAGGTATATAACCTTATAACAAGTGACGAGCTGCAGGGCAGTGACATATTAGAAGCAGGAAAGGAAATCGGTAAATCCTTCGTATCAAATATCGCACCGAACAATCCGATAGACAACAACATTCTCGCTCCTGTAATACAGGTTGCCACCGGTACAAGCTGGTACGGTGAGGATATCGTCCCTGCAAGACTTCAGGATGTACCGGCAAGAGAGCAGTACGATGAAAGTGTTGATACCATAAGTAAATGGTTAGGTGAGAAAACGGG
>CALCHE010000146.1 GCA_937901145.1 uncultured Clostridia bacterium | reverse complement strand
AGTATATTATCTTTACAGATATTGATTGTGATGGTATGCTTTCAGGACCAAATCTCGAACAGCTAGTAAAGCTCAATGACGCAGTTTCTTGCAATATTACTGCAAGTGGTGGTATAAAAGATATTCAGAATATAATTGACCTTAAAAATGCAAATATGTATGGTGCAATCTGTGGTCGCTCAATTTATAGTGGCACATTAAATCTTTCCGAAGCTATCAAGGAGTGTGAGTAATATGAACCTTGATAAATATTTTGTTAAGGCAGAGTTAATCCCCGCAATTATTCAAGAAGAAAGCACAGGCGAAATCTTGATGCTTGCTTATATGAATAAGGAATCAATGGCAAAAACACTTGAAACCGGTTACACTTGGTTCTGGAGTCGTTCAAGACAAGAGCTTTGGAACAAAGGTGCAACATCGGGTCATTTGCAGAAAGTTGTTTCAATTCACGGTGACTGTGATGATGACACATTGCTTATAAAAGTTGAGCAGACAGGCCCTGCTTGTCATACAGGTAGTAAATCTTGTTTCTTTAACAAGATTAAAGGAGAATAATATGAACGATACATTAGTAAATCTTTATGAAACAATACTTGAAAGAAAAGCAAATAAACAAGAAGGCTCATACACTTGTTATCTTTTTGAAAAGGGACTTGACAAAATCTTAAAAAAAGTCGGCGAAGAATGTTCTGAAACTATCATTGCAGCAAAAAACGGCAATAAAGAAGATACTGTTGGTGAAATCAGCGACCTTATTTTCCACCTTTTTGTTATGATGGCAAATGAGGGTATCGCCGTAGAAGATGTTATGGCAGAACTTGATAAAAGAAGTGCAAAAACTGGAAATCTTAAAGTTTTCCATCAAGTTGATAAAAATACATAATATGAAATAGGAGTAATGATATGGAAATTTTGTGGATAATTCTTGGACTTTTAGGTCTCTTTATTATAATTACACTTATTCGTGCAATTTTCTTCAAAGAGAAAAAGGCAGAAAACCAAAAACTTGAGCCTGAAATGGTTAATATGGAAAAATATTGTCAGGATTTAAGTGACGCAATTAAAATTAAGACAATTTCTAACTATGATAGAGAACTTGTTGACTGGAACGAGTTTGATAAGTTCCACGCATTTTTAGAAGAAAGATTCCCACTTGTGCATAAAACTATGACGAAAACAAAGATTGCAGATGCAAGTCTTGTTTTTGAATGGACAGGTAGTGACCCAAGTCTTGACGGTATTGCTATGCTTGCTCATCAGGACGTTGTTCCAATTACAGCAGGCACAGAGCAGGATTGGGAGCACGAGCCATTCAGCGGATATAATGACGGTGAGTTTATTTGGGGTCGTGGCGCAATGGATATGAAAAACCATCTTATTGCAGTAATGGAGTGTATGGAAGAACTCATTAATGAGGGCTATCAACCAAAGCGTTCAATTTTTATCTGTCTTGGCCACAACGAAGAAGTTGTTGCAGCACCCGATAACGGTGCAAAACAGATTGCAGCATATCTTAAAGAAAAAGGTGTTCACCTTGAAGCAGTTCTTGACGAAGGTGGCGCAATTCTTCCTGTTAAACTTGGCAAACTTCTCGACATCAACCTTACAGGTGTTGGCATCGCTGAAAAAGGTAGCGTTAACTATAAAGTTAGTGTTAACGCAAAGGGTGGTCACTCATCACAACCGCCAAAGCATACAGCAGTTGGCAAACTTGCAGACGTTATTAAAGATATTGAAAATCATCAGTTTAAAGCAACAATGCCTGATTATCTTAAACAACTCATTAAACGAGTTGGTATGAATGCAGGATATCCATTGAGAGTTGTGCTTGTAAATGCACCAATTTTACAGCCACTTATTCTTGCTATCTGTAAAAACATTCCTGCTGCTGCATCACTTATCCGTACTTGTACAGCAGTAACAATGGCTGAGGGTAGCCCACAGTTTAATGTTCTTCCACAAAAGGCATCAATTACAGTTAACTTCCGTACAATGCCGGGTGTTACAATTAAAGATGTTGAACAGCATATTAGAGATAGCGTAAAGAATAAGGATATTGATGTTGAATTCCTTGTTGGTAAAGAATCTTCACAGGTTTCTCCGACAGATTCAAAAGCATTCCAGACAATTAAAGAATTGGCAGAAGCACAAAACAGCAAAAACCTTGTTACACCATTCTTGGTAATGGGTGGTACAGATGCTTATAACTATGAGCCGGTTTGCGAAAACATCTATCGTTTCGCACCATTCGTTGCAGATACAAAACTTCTTCTCTGCACACACGGTACAAACGAAAGAATCCCAATTGCTTGCTGCGAAGACGCAATCGCATTTTTTAAGAGATATACTCGTCGAATGACACAAGACTAATTCTTTTTGGCAGGTTTCTTGCAATTCTTCCTTGCTTTTGGCTCGCGGTATACCAGATACAGCTTCGCCTTTGCAAGATTGTCTTGCGAAAAATCTGCTCAAAAATATTCCTGTTTATCCAAAATATAGATACAACTAAAAAAAGGGCTCTCATTTGCTGACGCCACATAAGGCAGTAATTTCAAAATACTAACTTATGGGCGTTGCAAGGAAAGAAAATCAGAGAGAAGTTTCGGCTTCTCTCTTTTTTCTTATATTTGCACATTCGACAAATCCTTCTTTAATTTGTACAATGTAAGTACAAAATTTCAAGGAGGACTTTTTATGTCAAACCAAAACAAATTCAAATATCGTCAGGTTGGTGATTATTTAATCCCAAACCTCGTTTTACCACCCGAAGAAGCTAATATTACCCTCGGAAAGTGGGGTATGTTGCACAAAGATTATCTTCTCAAGTACAAGAAGGTACTGTTTGCAACTCTGCTCACAGAAGGTAAACTATATCAGCACTGTGCTGATATAGAAAAACAGGCTCAGCAGATGTTTGATACTCTGGTTGAACAAATGAAAGCAACTGAAGGTGTAACCGAGCAACTAAAAGAAGAAAATCAGATTGAATGGCTATGCCGTATGCAGAATATTGAATCAAGAGTAAGAGAAACAATATGCAAGGAGTTTATATACATATGACAGCAAAACAGAATATTGCGGCATCAAATAAATTCTTTGCTGAATTTTGAAAAAAATAACAGAAAAATTCGATATTATTATTACAAGAAAACAATATTCTGTTGATAGAGAAAAACTATACATAAATGGAAAAATTATAAAAACAAAATCAGATAGCATAAGTAGTTAGTTTTATATACAATGTTATTATATGTTCATAAATTCCCCGTTGTGGCAAACACTTGCTACAACGGGGGCAAATTTCTATAGAAAGACTATAGCTAAACTGACCTCGCATAGAGAACAGATTAAGACACTATGCGATATTACATTTCTTTTTGAAATACAAACATACCCTCTCCTCCGTCACCGACGAAATCTTCGGGAGCACCGGATGAAGGATTGTTTTCACATTGAAACCCAACAATATGAAACTTGCATTTATTCACATAAAAATGTATATTTCTTTTTTCGAAGTACGGTGTGCAGGTTTCCCACACATTTGTATCAGGATACATCTTTTCAATAGCATTCCAAATAGCACAGCCTATGCCTTTAGTCTGTGTACCGTATTTTACATAAAGCAAATCAAGATGATTATGCTGTGTCTTTTTGTATATTACAACTACTGCACCGCCAACCGTTTCACCGTCAACAACAGCCTTGTATGCTGCTGAACCTTCAGCATTGAGTGAACGGTCAATATCTTTTTCGGGAAGAATGATATCATCTATTTTTCCATACACATCCTCAAAGCCTTTCTGAAAAGCTTCCTGAATATCGGATTTGAAAGTTGGTATGTCAGCCTCAATTATTGGTAAAAGCTTAAAGTTCATTATTCTGTACCTCAATTATGCTATCATATTAATTTGCATCTGCCTTTTTCGACTTGTTCTCAGTAGTAATGCTCTTGTATCCCTCAAGCAGCTTATCGTTTTCCATTATGAACGGAGCTGCTGTCGGTTGGTCAAAAGCTACATCGTATTTTGTCATAAGATAGTCATTAAGCTGACTGCGATTTTCAAACTCTGTTAACTGATAAGGCTCCTGGAATGCAAGCTTCTCTAAAAAATAAATCTTATCTTTATAGTCAAAAAGAACACCTGTATGGCCGATAAAAAGATAGCTGTCATTTTCGTCAATAGCTTCGTGAAATACAACGCTGATAAGACTTGCTTTTTTGTTATCGAGGAAATTTATTCCTCTTTCATTCCAATCCTTCTGAAGAGCTTTGATATGGATTTCTGTATCTTTTGTAAGAATAGTGGGTACCGTTGAGTAAAGTACAGAGAAAGCCTTTTCATCATCGGACTTGATAAATGCTGATGAGTCTTCACCTGATGCATACAAATCAAGAACAATCATTTCATCTCTGATTTCACTATCCTCAGAGATTTCGAGAAAGTCTCTAAAAAGGCTAAAGGCTGTAATACGGCAGTTGTACCCCATAAAGTCAGGTGACTTCTCATTCCACTCGTCCTGTAAATCATATGGGTTATATTTAGCTTTTTCAGGATTATACTCTTCAAATTCCGCGGCAAGACTATCGGGGCTTACAATCGAGTTAAATTGCTTTATATGCTCAAGCAAAATATTCTGACGATTATCTGATATATCTGCATAAGTCATCATTTCAGTCAGTTTATTCAGCACCTGCTGTGATGCAAGGTTAGAATACATAATTTTGCTGTTAGCTTCTGATTTATCACAGCCGGCAAAAGCACTTAGTATAATAATTGTGGTCATAATTAATGATATCGATTTTATGCATAATTTTTTCATTTTGCATCTTACTCCTACTTTGAGAAATGGTAAAAGCTTTTATTCTACACCTTATTTTTGTATAACTTTTATGCTTTTTATAATACTAATTTTTTTCTGCTTTTTTAAATCTCTCTAAAGCTTCATTCCAACTTTTATATTCAGGCAAATGTGTTTTATCTGTTAACAATTCTGTTTTTCTTAAATATTCCGACAGATATGCAGTTGCTTTTTTTGCTCCGAAATAATTCAAATGATCACCTTTATCTCTTGTATCATTGTTCCAGTCAATGGAGATTTCATCATTCAGCAAGTTCATATCAATGTATTCACATCCTAGTTTCAATGCCAATGCAGCAATCCCATTATGTCGTTCCATATTCCAGTTCTTTGTGCTTGGTGTGCTTACAAAAACAAGTTTTGCTCCATTTGCATCACAAAAATCTTTCATAGTCTGTATACAAAATAAATTTGCTGACGGAATCGGTGCTTCTTTGTCTGTTGGGTTCATATAATCCGTATCAGATGCAGCAGCAATTGTTTTGCTTAATCTGTATCCTTTATTCTCATCCGTCCAAGTATACTCTACTTCTTTATAAAAATCATTAAAGCTCAGACTTTTCCAACGATTGTGATAATTAAAAATTGAAAATTTTTCGCAAATTTTTGATGCAAGTATGTTTAATGCTGACTGTTTTCTGTAAATAGCATTTGTCTCAAGAATTACAATTTTGGGAGACTGGTTATTAAAACACCTTTTTAAAAGCGTATCAGTATAATCCAATGTCTGTGCACTTGAACCACAAACATACATTGTGTAGCCTGTATCCTGCCATAATTTCAATGGTATTATAGACGAATAAGCTTCACTATCACCTAAAACCAATACATCTATTGAGTTGTCTTTTTCTCCTAATATACCATTGGCAGTGACTTCTTCCATGCCAAAGTTTTTCATATTATTTTTTGGTTCAAAAACACTTGAGGCTATTAAAAGCAGGCAGATGAGACCTGCTATAAATACACTGCCGGTAAAAAAACGTCTTATATATATCATAACCGAACCTCCTAAAAACCGGCATATATGGGATCTAACGGAACATAACCCGGACCGTATGCACCAAATATAATAATAAACATTATCAATGCATAACAAATTGCAAATTGCACTGTAATATGTCTTTTTGAAATAGAATTTCTTATATGGATTCCTTTTTCCTGAAGAATTCCTATTATAAAAATCAACAAAACTGCAATTCCGATAATGAAGAAATCCTGTTTATCCATGCCAAAAGTAAATAATGAACCATCCTTAATTGAAGATAAGGAAAAATCAGTAAAAATTCTTCTGAACATTTTGAGACCTGCCCAAAGACCGTGTGAACGGAAGAACAATTCACCGATACAAACCAAAATACAGGTTCTTACAATTTGAATGCAGCGATAAAGCAAATGGTCACGATTGATATGAAGCTTTTGTGTGATTTTAAATGTAAATGGTTCCATAATGCTTCCAAGTAAAATTAAAGCAAAGTGGTACATACCAAAGAAAATATACTTCCAGCCTGCTCCATGCCAGATTCCGTTACACAACCAAACGCAGAATAATGAAATTCCCCCTGCAATCAGAGGTCCAAAACGATTACCTAAAATTTTTCTGGCACGTAGAGTCAGTTTCTTCATAGGCGTTGCCATAGAAACAGGTAAAAAAATGTAATCCTTAAACCATGCACCGAGTGTAATATGCCAACGCTTCCAGAACTCAGATATGCTTGTTGAAAAAAACGGTCTTTTAAAGTTCTCGGGTAAATTTACTCCGAAAATCTGTGCACATCCTATTACAACATCCATTGTACCGGAGAAATCCATATATAACTGAATTGTATAAAAAACAGCGGAAAGTGCTATAACAAAACCATCATATTTTTCGTATTCTAGAAAAACATTTTTAATCAGCAAATTCAGTCTGTCAGCTATAACGAGCTTTTTCATCACACCGAAAAGAATGCGTTGAAAGCCTGCAATCAGATTGCGATAACTTGTTCTGTCAGCCTGCCAAAGGCTTTCCGCAGTCTCTGTGTATCTGCAAATAGGTCCCTCCATTATCTGAGGAAAAAAACTCATAAACATTGCTAAACGCATAATGTTTTTGTCTGCAGGAATCTTTTTTCTGTACACATCAAAAAGATATGATATAGCTTGAAGCGTATAAAATGAAATGCCTATAGGCACAAGGAAGTTCGGAGCCTCGATTGAAAAGGATGAACCGAAAAGGTTGAAAATATTATTGATATTATTAACTGCGAATGGGGTGTATTTTAAAACAGCCAGTATGCCGACATGTAAAATTACGGCAAACGCCATTATTCCCAGCTGCTTATTCTTGTATTTATCCTTAATATTTTTTTTGTTTTCTTTTTCAACACTCTTTAATTGCTCGTAAGCTTCATTCTGCACCGAGGCTATCCAAAGTCCGATATGATGTACTGAGAGTGTAGAAAAAATCAAATATAAAACCAGTTTGCCGCTTATTGCATAAAAAACTATGTAACTGAAAATAAGCATGACCCAGCGTCGAAGCCTTACGGACACACAATTATAAATTATAACCAGTACACACAACAATATAAAAAAAACGGGAGAGAAATATGTGGAAAACGAAATCATTTTTAATAATCCTCTTGTAATCTCAGAATCATAAGCCACATATTTTCCGCAGAATTAAAGTTATCAGGAACTACATCCACTGTGGGAATTGTAATGTCATATTCTTCTTCTAATTCAGCAATTAAAGCGACAAGTGATAACGAATCAAGATAATGTTCGTCAATCAGTGTTGTGCATTCTTCGAAATCCACGTCAGGCTTGATTTCTTCCAATATCTCTATCAATCTTTTATCCATATTACATCCACCTTTTTATGTTTTATTACGGGTATTAAATTCCCCCGTATTTATTTGTTCTCTTATTTTTATAAACTCACCGTTTTCGTTCATCTGAACGACCGAAGGCAAATCTCGGCTTAAAAACAATGATATTCCTTCTGTCACACAATAAGCTCCTGCTTTTTCAAAAGCAAGCACATCTCCTATGTGCAGTTCATACGCAGGAAAGCGTTTGACTAAAATATCATTGATTGTACAAAGCGATCCGCATATATTCCAATATTTCAACTCTCCGTCTTTGAAATCTGAAATTAATCTAATTTTTGGTTGTTTCATTGCCATTGACTGTCCGTAATAAACAAGCTGATGTATTCCGCCATCAACAATCGCATACAGTTCACCGTTGGTTTGTTTTACATCCTCCACCGTTGTCAGATAAGTTCCGCAGGATGCCGCTATGCTTCTGCCCAACTCTAACACAACAGGACCTTTAAATCTCATGTCTCCTAAAATCAGTGAAAACTCTTTAAGGTATTCTTCCTCATCAAAGTTTTCACCGTCAAAATAGGCAACCGGAAAGCCCGGACCATATTCAAGCTTCTTGGGGATTACAGAAAAACGAGAATATAGTTCTTCAATAAAATCATCAAGATAATTTAACTCTCTTTTGATTTTTTTCAGTGAAAACTTCTGTGTTCCGCTGAAAAATTGTATACCTTCAAAATCAAGTTGCTCATTATCCTTGTTATTTGCTATAAGCTTAATAATTTCATCCTTGTCCAGTCCGAACTGATTACCGCTGCTTAATCTGAGCAGGATTTTCGTTTTTTTACCTGCAGCCTCTGCTGCTTTTTTTATAAATTCAAATTGTTGCACAGATTCTACGGTAATGCACCCTACCGGTTCCTTTTCAAATACGACAGTTCGTATGAAATCCTCTGTTTTATTAACACCTGATACGACAAATTTAGAATGGGGTAATCCTGCTGTTTTGCAGATCTGATATTCTCCCGGCGAGCATATTTCAAGGTAATCAACAGCTTTGCATACCTCTTCCGCTATAAATGTATTTGCTTTTATCGCATAACACATACTGACTGATTCCGGCAGATTATTCTTCAGGAAGTTTATTCGTTGTTTCAATTCACACGTGTCAAACACATAAACCGGAGTCTTGTGATTACACAACAATTTTTTTATATTCTTTTCTGTCATTTCAGCCCTCCAATAGTTTTTTTCTGTCAATTTTTCCGTTTTTTGTAAGCGGAAAATTATCAACCTGCTTAATAACACCCGGAATCATATACAAAGGAAGTCTTTCTTTAAGAATGCCGCAAAGTTCTTTTCTGTCAATATCACCCGTATAAAAGCAATAAAGCCTTTGTTTTGATTCCTTAAAAAGCACACAGCATCTTTCAATCTGGGGAACGCATGAAATTTCACGTTCAACTTCTTCAAGCTCAATGCGATGTCCCATATATTTTATCTGAAAATCTTTTCGACCACAAAAAAGCAGTTCTTCGTCATCTGTATATACAGCTAAATCACCGGTTCGATAAATATATTCAGGATACCATTTATTAAGCGGATTTAAAGTAAAAGCTTTTTCTGTCTGCATCTTGTCCCTGAAATATCCCAGAGCAAGAGCTGTTCCCCGAACACAAATCTCACCCCTTTTTCCTGGGGTTGTTATTTCATTGTCGTTATCATCTAATAAAAAAACGTGTTCATTCGGAAAGGATTTTCCTATAGGTACACTATCGGAATAATCACGAGTTCGACTGATTTTATGATATGTACAGTTGCAGGTAATTTCAGTGGGACCGTAAAGATTAACAAAATCTGCACTCGGCAGATGCTCCATCCAGGATTTAAGATGCTTGTACGGCATAACCTCTCCGCTGAACAAGACTCGTTTGACCGTGGATGGTGTACGGTAATCAAGACCGTGACAAGTGCTGATGAGGCAAAGTGCTGAAACAGCCCATATCATAGTAGTTATTTTGTGTTCGCATATATAATCAAGCAAATTTACAGGTTGTGAAAACAGGCGTTTCGGAATTATAACAAGAGTTGCTCCTGTTTTTAAAGCAGAATATATATCCTTTACAGACACATCAAAATCAAAAGGAGCCTGATTTCCGATTATATCATTTTGACAAATTGAAAATAAAGGCACAAAAATCTCAATAAAGTCTATAACACTTCTATGGCTTATAACAACGCCTTTGGGAACACCTGTAGAGCCTGATGTAAAATTTGCATACAACGGATCTGTATCTATTACTTTGTTTCTTATTTTTCTGAGCAGATTTTCATCAAAGCTTGTGTTTATAATTTCTTCTTTCAAAGCAATATGCTCTGCCGGAACAAGCATTGTTGCCAATTCCTGATGAATAGAATCCGTAATAATTAATTCCGGTTGTAAAACGGAAACTATCTGCTTTAATCTGTTTTCAGGCAATTCGGGATTTAGCAATACATAGAAGCAACCCGCATAAACTATGCCCATAAATGTACACAGTGTATCTGATCCCTTTTCCATCAGAACCGCAACAGGCTTTCTGATATTAGTTTTACAAGCAATTCCGGTTCCTATACATCGGGAAATATTCATCAATTCTTTGTATGTATATGATTTTTCCTCATCAATAACAGCAACTGTATCCGGAAATTGTTTAGCATTGCGTTCAAGATACTCAAGTATATTTATACTCAAAAAGTATTCCTCCGTTCATTTATATGATTGCTTTTGATACTAAATATACAAAAGCGAGAATATACCAAGGTTTTCCGAGAACTATAATCAGAGTAAATTTTTTAAAACTCATTTTTGTAAGTCCGGTGAAATAACAGAAGAAATCATCGGGAAATAACGGCAATAATATTCCTATAAAAAGAAACCATGAATAAAATTTACTTTCCGACATTTTTTCTGCCCATTTTCTATGCTTTTGGTTTTTGAATAATTTATCCACTAAAGCTTGTCCGCAAATTCTTGCAAGAAGGAATGCAATCAGTGAACCCAACGACATACCGATATAGTTGCACCAGAAGCCCCCGGTTGCACCAAATAGTATTGTTCCGGCTGTCAACCCCAGGAATCCAGGCAAGACAGGAAATATTACCTGTACAGTTTGAATAACCGTCAATGCAACAGGCGCCAAAACACCAAATTCTGAAATATAAAGCTGAAGAGATTCCGCGGAATCAAATTTACCTTCGCGGTATGCAATAAATAATACAACACAACAAACCCCGCATATTATCAGCAGGAGCACTGTTGATATTTTTTTTACCAATTCAAATATTTTGTCATTCAATAATGTCTCACCTATAATCGTAATTTATCATATAATAAAATAATTACATAAACAAGATATTACATAATTCTTCATATTTAACAAAGAAAAGCTAAAGATTTCTTTAAAAAACGTCCCGAAACATTTTTTCGGGACGTTTTTTAAAGAATATTCAATTGTATAACGAATTCTGTTGAGTAATTAGTTTCCGGTTTTGTTTTGAAACAAATTGTACCATTATGTGTTTCTATTATTTTCTTAACTATCGACAAGCCGAGCCCCGTGCTTTCACCTGAGGTTCTCGCGATATTTCCTGTCACAAAGGGTTCAAAAATACTTTCTGCAATTTCTTTTCTTATACCTACACCATTATCGCACAACGATATGCAAACTCTATCATTAAACTTTTTCACTATTACAAAAATTGTTGTTCCGGCAGAATTATAGCGGATAGCGTTGTTTAATAAATTTTCCAGGCAACGCGTGAAAAGCTGTTTATCCAGTAGAACATATATTTTATCCTCAGGAATTGATACAGAAAGCTCAAAATGTGATGTTTCAATTTCATTATATCTTTCAGCAAAAAACATTTTTGTAAATTCGCAGATATCAGTCTTTTCAAAACAAGCTTTGTAATCAGGATGCTCCATTCGGGTGTAGTCACATAGCTTTTCAAACAAAGAATGTGCCGTATGTATTTTTGTGGCAATCAAACTTATATATTTCTTTTCTTCACCTTCGGGAATCAATCCATTTTCAAAGGCTTTTGCATATCCGTCTATTACGGTAAGCGGTGTTTTCAAATCATGTGAAATATCTGCAAGAATCCGTTTTTTTTCATTATTTGCATCGTCCAGTTTGTTCAGCAATATATCCAAAGTTTCTACCGTTTCTCTGAATTCAAATAAAACATCATTTTTATTTATTTCAAAATTTGTCATTCCCCTGTATGAACGCAACATTTTATTTATAGAGCGTGTGTTCTTTCTGATTTTCACGCTGAGAATAACTGAAAACAACAAAGTTGCAATGATAATAACTGGTACAAGTGTAAACCAAAGAATTCGATTTGATTTAATTAATTTGTTGTACGATTTTTCGCTGTATTTCGGTGCCGTAAAAACAACGGTTCTTAACTCATTTTCATTCGTAGTATAAGAATATTTTGATATTGAATTTTCCTCATTGTAAAGTCCCTGAATATACAGAAACTCTTTTTCTGTCAATTTGTTTTTTTTATCAAATAAAATGCCGTCAATAACATTTAACTTACTATCAACTATGCAATCACCGATAAAAGTTGTAAGTCCTGTTTCTGAATTGTATTCATTATAAGTTATCCTGTAAAACACGTTCCCGTCAGCATCATAATTCTTGTAAACAGAATAAAAATTATTGTTCTCATAATCACTTAAGATTAAAAGATCATCAGCTGTAATTTTGTCTTTTATGGCAAGATTGCTTGCATATACAACTTTTCCGGTTTCATCAAAGACAATGTAGCTACAGTTTGGGAACTCTTTTTTTGGAATAGCACTGTAATTCTCTTTAATCAGCTCGTAATCATATTCCAAAAAATTTCCCATTGAAGGAAAAGCTGTCATCATTCTTATGTCAATTGTATATTGAATTTTACTGTACAAAAATAGTATAACAAGAGAATAAATTATAAAGTAGTAAATACACATCGGAATTAAACTGTTTTTTCTGTAAAACCTTAAACTATTCTTTTTCAAGCTTGTATCCCAGCCCTCTGATTGTTTTTATATATTTCGGATTAGACGGATTGTCTTCTATTTTAGCTCTGATGTTTGATATATGCACCATAACCGTACTTTCATCATTTTCATAAAAATCCTTGCTGATATATTCATAAAGCTGAGCTTTTGTAAACACTCTGCCAGGAGAATTCATAAACTTTAACATTATTTTTATTTCTGTAGAGGTAAGAGGAAGAATGCATCCGTTTTTGCTGAATGTGAAAGACTGTAAATTTAAAGATAATTCTCCGTTTTCCAATACGCTGGGTTCTTCTGATATTTTTTCTCCCGAGCCGAGTTCATAATATCTGCGAAGCATTGCTTTAATATAGGCGACAACCTCGAATGGATTAAAAGGTTTTGTAATATACGCATCTGCTCCGATATTCAGGCCCATAACTTTATCTGTATCCTCATTCTTTGCAGACAACATAATAATTGGTATGTTGTGTGTTTTTCTTGCGTTTCTTACAAAATCATATCCGTTCATTTCAGGCATCATGATATCAATCAATGCAATATCAACATTTTTTTCTCGTAAGATTTCCAACGCAGATCGGCCATTGTCTGCCTCAAGTATTGTGAAACTGTTCTTATCCATATATAAAGAAAGCATATCAATAATGTCAGGCTCGTCATCTGCTATCAATACTGTATATTTCATAAATGCTCCTAATTTATCAATTTGGTGATGATTATGCAAAATAATATGTCAATCAATTGACATTTTTTGTTTCTTGATTTAATGCTATATTGATTTTCGTTATAATATTAAGATAAGTCAACAACTCGCTTTCGGAAACGGTGCCATAAGCTTTTTCTTCTGCTTTCATCAAAGGTATAACAGTTTTTTCTATAAGCTCCCGTCCTTTATCTGTAAGCATTATAGCTTTACTGTTTTTTACACCTTTAATCGGTTCAAGAGTAATATAGTTGTTTTTGACAAGAGCAGAAATTGCCGAATTGATAGTCTGCTTAGCGAAATGGCTTATACGGCAAATATCCTGCTGAGTATATGTCCTTTCATTGTCAGCTAAAATGTAAAGAACACACATTGCTGAATCTGACAATCCAATTTTAACCGCAACCCTGTGATGTATTACATCCTGTTCTTTTATTTGTTCTTCTATAAGTCCTATAATATCTTTAATTGCCATACAACTACCTACAAAATAATATATATAAATATTAGTCCGAATTCGTACTAATGTCAATACAATTTATTCATTTTCATATTTTCTTTGCTTTCCCCTTATTTTTATCTGTCATTACCCTTCGACTGATTTTCTCGACTGATTCGGTAATGCAAGATGTTTGCACACCACTTTTTTCAGTTACTTCTTCCTTCAGTAGATAGTCCATTGAACAATCGAACAGTTTGCCGAGTTTGATAAGTTTATCAGTTTCGGGATATGCGATATCCGACTCCCATTTACTTATTGATTGACGCGACACACCAAGAATATCGGCAAGTTGCTCTTGTGTATAGTTCAATTCTTTTCTTTGTTTTGCAATTTTTTCACCAAGTGCCATAGTAATTTACTCCTTTGTGTGTTTGTTGCCTTTAGTATAAAATATTCAACAAAAACATGCTACCAATTCGGCGTTTCTAAATGTAAACTTCAAGTTGCGGAGTTGTTTTTATATGTTTTCATCATTCTGACAAATTCAAGTTTGTTGCTTTACTTCCATTCGTTTTTCAAAATTGCATACTCATAAGTGTTTTCGTATATTGGATTTCCGTTCTCGTCATTTACAAAGCTAACAAATTCCCTGAACAGACCTTCACGGCGCATACCCAGATTTTCACAAAGCTTCTGACTTGGAATATTGTAATCCTCCGCATAAGCATAAATTCTTCTTGCACCTTTTTCATTGAACAGATAATTAAAGAACTCTCTTGCCGCTTCATAAGCATATCCCTTGCCGTGATAATTCTTATTCAGCATCCAGCACGGACTGAATGTATCAAGAGTAAAATTTTCTGCTTTGTCAGGTTGAGATGGTTCGGGATGAGCTTCAATTTCACCTATAACCTTGCCGTTTTCTTTGAGAACAACAGCAAACATATAATCCGTTTCTTTTGATTTTTTTATTGTTTCCACTTTTGCTTCTTCAAGCGAGTTCAGCTTCATACAGGCAAAGCAATGCACCTGAGGTTCATTAAGATATTCAAAAACATCTTCATAATCTGATTCAATAAACGGACGAAGTATCAGTCTTTCGGTTTCAATCATTTTCAGCACCTGCACATAAAAATTATTTGAATAATTATACCACACCTACAGAACAAAATTCAATCCGTTTACATACACTTGCTACTTCAAAACTTTTTCTTCAACACGACACTTTTTTGAAAAAACTATATTGACAATCATACATTTGTTCTGCATAATGATGTCACAAATTAAATATTAACTTTGTAGCGCGTAAGCGGAGCAATTTTTGTTGACTACCCAAGCACCGTATGAAGATAAGAACAGAGGTAATCTGCACTTATTTCATTCGGTTTTTTGTTTCTCTTATGCAATACCGACTCTTAAAGTCCTTTCCTCTGTTCATCGGAGGTGAGGACTTTTTTTATTTTATACGCACCTTGAAAATTAAATGACCGACTGAAAGTGATATGATTTTGCAATGATACGAGCAAGACAACGCTGCGGTGAGATTCCGGAGCAGGAACTATTTCAGGTGAAACGGCAAGATTTTTGTAGAAAAACATTGACAAAGGAACAAATGTTCTATATAATAGTAAATTGGTAAATAATGTATTTACCCTACAACTAAATACAAACTGAAACACTTATTTATTAGTGCCCATAGTGAGCCGGAAATCACTGTACTGACCTGAAGAGTATCTGTCCGAATACTTGGTTGGTAACATGCGGACAATCAGAGCTTAAACTTTAAGCCGTTACATAGTTTCAGTACAAACTGTGCGAGAGGATGAAATGTCTTCCCGCTATTTGTGCTATCTATGTGACGGCTTTTTTGTTTTCTGAAAAGTATTTCTGAAAATTAGGAACAAATTTATGTGGCTTATTCCCGTTACTTGTAGAGGCAATTTCTTTATATGATAACTGCCCCCACAAATGAAGCTATGTATAAAGGATACTACAGCCACCCTTACATAGCGAAGCTCGTCTGCGGTATATACCGCAACTAAAGTTTGTCGCTCCCTTGATAAGCGAGAAACTTTAGTTTATGAGCCTCGCAGAGCCCACTGACATCTTTGCAAGGTGAAGCCTTGAAAGTGTCATAATGGGTTACGCACTTTCGAAGAAAGCGAACGTGTCATAAGAACCTACCTACGGCAGAACCTTGGCGGCGTGGCTTCGCCACTGGCTAATGTGGGATTACGAGCTTTCGAAGAAAGTCAGCGGAACAAATAAAGCAGTAATGCAGGAAGGAGGTAAAACCTATGTCAAAGAAAAATTACAGTGTAGCAAGAGTGGTTACTCATACACAAAGTACAATCGGTAAATGTGAAAGGCACAACGAGAGAAAGAATGAAAGCTATGCCAATATGAATGTTGATATGGCTCGGTGCGATATGAATGTGCATTTCAAGAGTTGCTGTGAACTGACCTACAAAGAACAACTGAATAAGCTCATTGCCGAAAAGAAAGTCTGTATGCGAGGTCTGAAAGCTGATGCTAAGGTCTTTGACGAAGTCATCTTCGATGTCAACACAGACTACTTTGAAACACACGGCGGTTATGGATATGCAAAAGAGTTTTATGAAGAAGCCTATCGTTTTGCAGTTAATCTCTACGGTGAACAGAATATCATCTCTGCCGTGATGCACGCTGATGAACTGAATGTTGCTCTCACAGAACAGTACGGAAAGCCTGTGTATCACTATCATATGCACCTTGTAGCTCTGCCTGTTGTGGAAAAACAAATCTTATGGACAAAGCGGTGCAAGGACAAATCACTTGTAGGTACTGTTAAAGAAACCGTCAATCAGATAAGCCATTCAAAAAAGTGGAAGTCACCTCAGGCGGTAGATGAAAACGGTAATCCCATATTCAACGAAAAAGGTAAGCCTGTGCTGATTCCCTCATACAGTATCTTGCAGGATGATTTCTTCAATCATATGCAAAGAGCCGGTTTCAACGATTTCATCCGTGGCGAAAAAGGCAGTACGGCTGAGCATCTGTCCTGTTTGCAGTTTGAGATTCAGCAGGATAAGAAACGGCTTGAAGAAATTAAAGAACGGTTACAGACGGAAGAAGTCAGATACGATGAAATTCAGACCGTGCATAAAACCTTCAATGAAATTGACGGTATGGGCAAGAAAACGCTTACGGGCAAAGTCACAATTTCAAGTGAAGATTTCAATGACCTGAGTAATATGGCAAAGCAATCTGTTGTAGCAAGAAGTAAGATATACGACCTTGAACAAGAAAACAAAAGGCTACAAAGCAAGTTGTGGGATTTGCAAAGCAGTATAAACAGACTGAGTAAAAGGCTTCAAGAGCTTGAACAGGTCTGTGCACCGTATCTTGAGGCTTTGAGGCTGGTGCCTGAAAAAGTAAAAGCATTTATCTCGGATGTGCTGAAAACTGTCCGAAAAGATAAAACCAACAAAAATATAGAAATAAAAAAAGAGAGGTAATTAAATGAATAAAGAAGATAATTTTATTAATACCCTGTTTGAGAAAACAGAAGAATCAGAGGCGGTAAAGCCTCAGACAACCGAAATAGTAAATATGTCTGTAGGAAAAATTGTTCCGAATTTTAAGAATCCGTATAAGTGCCGTGAGGAAGATATGAAGCTGTTAGAGGATAGTATCCGTGAAAACGGTATTATACAGCCTCTGATGGTGCGAAAGGATGATAAAGCTGATGTGTTTGAAATCGTTTCAGGACACAGAAGATACCTTGCGGCAACAAGGCTTGAAATGGCAGAGGTTCCAGTGGTAGTTCTGTCTATCAGCAAGGAAGAAGCAGATATTATTCTCGTTGACAGTAATCTGCACCGTGAGCATATTCTACCAAGCGAGAAAGCCTTTGCATACAAAATGAAAATGGATGCACTTAAAAAGCAAGGAAAACGAACAGATTTAACTTCGGACCCAATGGGTCCAAAGTTGAGCTCTGCAGAAAAAATCTCACAGGATAGCGAAGACAGTGCAACTCAAATCAAAAGGTATATCCGCCTGACAAACCTTGAAAAATCGCTTCTTAACCTTGTGGATGAAGGAAGAATTGCAATGCGACCTGCGGTTGAACTTTCATATCTTACTCCTGAAGAGCAGATGATGATTTTTGAAACCTATGAGAGTGATGAGGTCACTCCCTCACTTGCACAGGCACAGAAAATGCGTAAGCTCTCGGAGGAGAATCAGCTTAACGCTGATACGGTATTAGCAATTTTGACAGCACCAAAGCCTAATCAGGCAGAGGCTATTAAGATACCTGAAGAACGTATCAATAAGTTCTTCGGTAAAAATTATACCAAGCAACAGAAAGAAGAGCATATCTTAAAGGCACTAGAATATTATCACAAATATCTTCAGCGACAGAGAAATAAGGATAGGGATGCGAGGTGATGCGGATGAAGAAACTTTCAATAGCCCCTAAGATTGTTTCAAGAAAAGGTTCAGGCAGAATAGATGATAATATTCCCGTTGATTTTATGGAATATGCAATTCCAAAGCCTGATGAAATAACGGAGACGGAAGAGTTTCACATTGTTCCCGATGAAATCAAAGTTTCAGAACAGATACACGGCATTATTTATGATGTGACGGGTGTGTTTGACGGCAAGTTAAATAAATCGTTGTTACAGCAGTTTAAAGAAATTATACTGTCGGAACAGATGTCATAAAACCGCACATTTGAAAAATGGCAGTCGGGCATTGTAAAATGGAAATACCTAATGCAATGCTCGGCTTCCGGAAAGGAGTTATAATTATGGCAAAGAAAGCCGAGAAAAATATTAATGAAAAAATAACCGCATTATACTGCCGTTTATCTGTTGATGATATAAAGGATAAAGACAAAGATAAGGATAATAACAAGGATTCAGAATCCAACAGCATCACTAATCAAAAGCGTATTCTTGCAGACTATGCCAAAAAGCACGGATACAAGAATACAATGTTCTTTGTTGATGACGGTATATCAGGTACAACCTTTGACAGACCTGACTTTCAGCGTATGGAACGCATGATAGAAACAGGAGAAATCGGTACAGTTATCGTAAAGGATTTATCCCGTTTTGGTCGTGAGCATATACTGTTCGACCACTATACTCAAGTGCTCTATCCGTCTTTAGGCGTAAACTTTATATCTATTCAGGAGAATGTTGAAACTATAAGCGGTAAGGGAACAGAAATGATGCCGTTTCACAACTTGTTTAACGAGTGGTATGCTTCACAGACAAGCAAGAAAGTGCGTCAGGTTTGGAAATCCAAATCAGATAACGGAGAAAGAGTTTCGCCAACAGTTGCTTTTGGTTATAAAAAGGATGAAGAAAATCCTAAACAGTGGATTATTGATGAACCTGCCGCTGAAGTAGTCAGATATATTTATCAATTAGCTCTTGAAGGCTTAGGCGTTACAAAAATCGCACGCAGACTTGAGCGTGAAGAAATCTTAACTCCAACTGCATATTACAGTGCAATAGGCAGGAAGACGAGAAATCCGATTACCACTTCATACCGTTGGTCTGAAAACAGCATTGAAAAAATACTCAACAACTTACAATATACCGGTTGTACAGTTAATTTCAAATCAAGTACAGTCAGTTACAAGGTTCACAAAAGAGTGTCTTTTTCAGAAGATGATTGGGTTGTTATTCCAAATACTCAAGAACCGATTATTGATATGGACACTTGGGAGCGAGTTCAGGAAATAAAAAAGCACCGTCGCAGGAATACTGCAACGGGTAGAGAAAGCATATTTTCAGGATTGGTTTACTGTGGAGATTGTGGCTCAAGATTATATTTCTGTGCAGCAAAAAGCATAAACGAAAATCAGGAATTCTTCCGTTGCTCTGCTTATAAGGAAAACAGAGGCAGTTGCTCCATTCACTATATCAGAAATGTAGTGTTAGAGAAAATGGTGCTCAAAACCATACGAGAAGCGGCAGAATATATTACGGAATATGAGCCTGTATTTCTTTACATGTTTGCAAAGGAACACAGATTGAGCATCGCAAACAATCTCAAAGAAGCAAAGTATGAACTTGAGAAAAACAAGAAGCGCATACAGGAGTTAGACAAACTCATTGAGGCGGTGTTTGAACAAAATGTTCTTGGTAAGCTGCCTAATGACCGTTATAAACGTATGCTTACCAATTATGAAAACGAGCAGAAGGATTTAATGCAAAAGGTTGAGGATGCTGAAAGGCTTATCAATACCGCACAACAAGAAAACATTGATGTCAGAAACTTTCTTGCTAACATCCGTCAGTGTACTGATATAAAGGAGCTGACACCCTCTATTGTTAATAAGCTCATTGATAAGATTGAAGTATTTGACAGAGTAAGAGGAGAAGACGGAAAGAAACATGTCCCTATAAAGATACACTTTGTGGGCGTTGGCGTAATGCAGTTCCCCGATGCTGAAATGTTAGAAAAGACAAAAGAAGAAATGAAAGCTTACGCCAAAAAAGCTTCGTAAAAATGAAAACACGGTGTAGCCGTAACTGACTACACCGTATATTTCACCTAAACTGTCCTTAGCCACCTGTGGCTAAAGTGAGCGGATTTTTTGTATTATTCATTTTTCAATATTCATCATTCATTATTCATTTCTGCAGAACGGATTTTCGAATGAATATTGAATATTGAAATCGCTTCGCTGATGAATAATAAAATACTTGCCTTTTTGAGTATTTAGGTTATTTCATCGGCTACACCTTTTCTTGCTTTGTTGTTGAAGCGGTGGGTGAATATTTTTATATTTTCAGGTATCTTTTTCTCCTTTTCGGTTAAACTATTTCTGAGGCACCGGCCTTATTAAATTAAAGGAGTTTATCTGAAATGGCAAAGAACAAAAACAATCAACCTCAGAATAAAAACAAAAACAGTCAGAAATACCGTTTAAAGGATCAGACCTTACCCACACCTGACAAATCCGCTGATCCTCCTCAGCCTCAGGGTAAAAACGAAAATAAAGAATTCTGATTTCTCCGCTTTGGCGGAGTTTTTCTTTTGTAAACTTTTGTTCGTTGACTTAAAAGGTGTATTGTGGTAAAATGAGGATACAAAAAAATGAATGTTTCTTATTTTTGATATAGATATAAAGTGAATACTTTTTTAAAGGAGCTGAAAAAACTCCTTTTTATTGTGTTTACCTCACGGAGGAAAAATGGATAAAATCAATGTGATTATGGATAAAATAAAAGAGTTTTTTGAAAAAATAGACTCTCTTTCTTTTCTTAACAGAACACCCAGTAAAAAATTTATAATAACTGCTTTTACTCTTATTATTTTAATTATCGCAGTTTTTTCTGCTGTAACTGTTATCAGTGAAAACAGGGGAAATGAGGAAGAAACCACCGATGCTGACAGTACTCAGTCGGTAATTTCCTCTGTAGAACAGAATGATTTACAGGAAATAAAAGGAAATTTCCTTTTTGTACTGACTCAGGACGGAAATGAAAAAATAGAGTTTCTTTCTGTTGCAAGACTTGATTCAGAGAATAATAAGGTCAGCATCTCATTCATAAATCCCGGAGAAAAAACAAGCGTAAACGGTTTTCTCGGTGATATGAACGATCACCTGAAAAACGGAGGAATCAATGAGCTTGTGTGGAGTGTGGGTGAGCTTTATGATATTAGCATCGAAAGATATATTATCGGTGACGAACAGAATTTCATTGATTTTATGAAAAGTCTGGGCGATATTGAAATCAATATAACTGACAAAGTTACCTATACTCACAGAGGTATCCCTATTATTATTGAAGAGGGAATACAGAAGCTGTCAGCAGATATTATGCTGAAATATTTTGTCTATCTCTGCGATAATTACGAAGCTGCTCCCGAAAAGCTGGTAGAGGCTATGATTATCTACGGCAAAAAAATGTTTGACAGTGCAGATGATGCTTTTCTCGATGAAAGCTTCGGTAAAATGCTCAGAAACTACAGCACGGATATTTCAGTAGTTGACTTTACAAATTACCGTAAGGCAGTTAAAAATCTCGCTTCATCAGAAAATCACATTGAAATAAACATAGAGACAAATCCTGCAAATCTAAAATAACTATTGACAAAAAATGTTTTATGGTGTTATAATCACCGTGACAAAAGAATATTACCGGGGGTGCTGATGGCAAATCGGCTGAGATTATACCCATAACCTGATTCGGATAATACCGACGTAGGGAGTGTAAAGATAAATTTTCAGTACCACCGTTTTCAGCGGTGGTATTTTTGTTTCCTGCCGGCGGAAGCATACGGTTTAAAAATCATTCCTGAGTATTCTTTTTGTTGAATAAATGTTTATTAAGGAGATATTATTATGACTGTAAGTGCGGCTATCCAGATTTTACCCAAGACAGAAAATGATGACGAGCTTATTCGTATTGTAGACGAGGTAATTGCATATATTGCCTCACAGGGTTTAAATTATTATGTAGGTCCCTTCGAAACTACGGTAGAAGGGGAAGATTACGGACAGATTATGGATATTATTTCCGAGTGCAGTAGGGTCGCAATAAAAGCGGGTGCACCTGAAGTGTCTGCTTACATAAAAACTGTCTGGAAACCGGAAGGCGGTGTACTTACCATTGACAAAAAAGTTTCAAAGCATCACAAATAAGGGCGCTCCTGTCATTTCGGTCATTGTACTGTGCATTTTATGGCTGACGGTGAGCGAAGGGGAGCTTATTCCGAACTATATGCTTCCGTCGCCTGTCGATGTAGTAAAAGCCTTTATCAGTGAGTTTCCTGTTCTTGCGGAGCATTCTGCCGTAACACTGCAGGAGGCTGTTTACGGTCTTTTGCTTGGTACAGGTCTCGGCTTTGTTTTTGCAGTGCTGATGGACAGATTCTCTTTTCTGTATAAGGCTCTTTATCCCATTCTGGTTATAAGCCAGACTATACCTACTATCGCGATTGCTCCCGTTCTTGTGCTTTGGATGGGTTTCTCTATGGCACCGAAAATCACTCTGGTAGTTATTACTACCTTTTTCCCTATAACTGTCTCTCTTTTAGACGGTTTTAAAAGTGTTTCTGCCGACGAGATTAATCTTCTGAGAAGTATGGGTGCAGGGAATTTTAAAATCTTCCGTCACATTAAATTACCGGCTTCACTCGAGCAGTTTTTTTCAGGTCTTAAGGTTTCTGCCTCCTATGCAGTGGTAGGTGCCGTTATATCTGAATGGCTTGGAGGCTTTGAAGGTCTCGGTGTTTATATGACGAGAGTAAAGAAAGCCTATGCTTTCGATAAAATGTTCGCAGTTATAATTCTTATCTCCGCAGTTTCACTTCTTCTTATGGGTGCGGTAGCACTGCTTAAGTGGCTTAGTATGCCCCATAAGAGAAAAGGAAATAAATAAGAAAGAGATGATATTAATGAAAAAAATATTTGCAGTATTACTTGCTTTAACACTTCTTTTCTCTCTGGCGGCCTGCGGTGCAGGTAATCAGGAGCCGGATCTTTATGAGGTTGTACTCTGTCTGGACTGGACACCCAACACAAATCATACAGGCTTTTATGTGGCTGACTCTCTCGGCTATTACGAGGAAGAAGGAATCAAAATCAAAATCGTACAGCCTCCTGAGGACGGTGCCGAGATAATGACTGCATCGGGTCAGGCACAGTTCGGCATTTCATTTCAGGACACACTTGCTGCTGCCTTTGCTCTTGAGGAGCCTATAGAAGTTACAGCAGTTGCTGCTGTTTTACAGCACAACACATCTGGCATCATTTCTCGCAAGGGTGAAGGAATGGATACTCCTGCAGGTCTCGAAAATAAAAGATATTCCACCTGGAACAGTCCTATCGAGCTTAAGATGGTAGAGCATCTGATGAAAAAGGATGGAGCAGACCATAAAAAGCTTCAGCTTGTTCCCAGTGTAACCAATGAAGCCGAAGCTCTCAGAAACGGTGATGTGGATGCTATATGGATTTATTACGGATGGGCAGGTATAGCCTGTGAGGTATCGGAGCTTGACTTCGATTATTTCAATATGTCAGATATGGAAAAGACCTTCGATTATTACACCCCCGTTATAATCGGAAACAATGCTTTCCTCGAGGAAAATCCCGATTTAGCCAAGGCTTTCTTACGTGCTACGGAAAAGGGCTACAGATATGCAGTGGAAAATCCCGAAGAGGCCGCACAGCTTCTCATAAAGGGCGATACCACAGGTTCTCTCATCGGCAGTGAGGAGCTGGTTACCGAAAGTCAGAAATGGATAGCATCGCAGTATATAGCTGACAGCGAAAAGTGGGGCTATATGGATGCACAGAGATGGAACGGCTTTTATCAGTGGCTTTATGAGGAAGGTCTCGTGGACAGAGACATTACCGATAAAGGCTTCTCAAATAATTATTTAGGGTGATTAAAGTGAGTTTACTGAAGGCTGAAAATATTTCCGTCAGCTTTGAAGGTGAAAAGATAATAGAAGACATTTCGCTGTCCTTGTCAGCGGGAGAGACAGTTTCTCTTCTGGGTGTCAGCGGTGCAGGCAAGACTACACTTTTTAATGTTCTGTCAGGTCTTTATATGCCTGATGAGGGCAAGGTATATCTTGATTCCGGGGATATTACGGGAAAAGCAGGCAAAATCAGTTATATGCTTCAGAAGGATCTGCTTCTTCCTCATAAGAAAGTAATCGATAATGCTGCCCTGCCTCTTGTTTTAAAAGGAATCAATAAAAAAGAGGCGCGAAAAGAAGCTGAAAGCCATCTGAAGGATTTTGGTCTGGAAGGCGCTGAAAATAAATATCCTCATCAGCTTTCGGGCGGTATGAGACAGAGAGTAGCTTTTCTCAGAACATATCTTGCCTCAGACAAGGTGGCACTTTTAGATGAACCCTTCAGTGCTCTGGACAGCATAACCAAAAGCTCACTGCATCGTTGGTTTTTATCTGTTATGGATGAAATAAAGCTTTCAGTAATTTTTGTTACACATGATATTGATGAGGCTATTCTGCTTTCTGACAGAATTTATCTGCTGACAGGTAAGCCGGGAAAAATAACAGACGAAATAGTTATCGATCTGCCCGGGAAAAAGACAGAGCGGAATACAATGAGTAAAGAGTTTATATCTTATAAACAAGATATAATAAAGAAAATAGGTATTATATGACTGAATATGGGTTGCTTTAAGAGGAGCAGCCCATTATTTTTATAAAATTTCTCTTAATCACTTGAAATGACAGGAAAATAATAGTAATATAAAAGGGAATAAAAAATCATTATATTTGAAAGGATTGATTTTCAATGAACAGTGCTTACAAAGCATTTTCCAGAGCTTATCAGCAGACCTTCAGAGTGGCTATGTGCGCTTTCAACTGGGAAGAGCCTGAAATGCTCGAAGGCCCCGGTGCCATCCGCCGTCTTCCTGAATTCATAAAGAGTAAGGGTCTGAGAAAGGTTCTCATCGTAACCGATAAGGGCCTTATGGGTATCGGCCTTCTCAATTCTCTTTTCGAGGAAATGGCAAAGGCAGGCGTAGATTATGTAGTTTACGACGGCACACAGCCCAACCCCTCCATCGAAAACATCGAGGATGCAAGAAAGCTTTATGTTGACAACGGCTGCGAAGGTGTTATCGCTTTCGGCGGCGGTTCGCCCATGGACTGTGCAAAGGCTGCTGCAGCCAGAGTATCAAACCCCAAAATTCCCGTAAAGAAGATGCGCGGTGTTCTCAAGCTCGTACATAAGCTTCCTCCTCTTTTCGCAGTTCCTACCACAGCAGGTACAGGTTCAGAAACCACTCTTGCTGCTGTAGTTACTGACACAGCAACTCACGAAAAGAATGCTATCAATGACCCCAGACTCCGTCCCAAGTACGCAGTGCTTGACCCTGAGCTTACAGTAGGTCTTCCTCCCCACATCACCTCTACCACAGGTATGGATGCTCTCACTCACGCAGTTGAAGCTTACATCGGTAAGAGTAATGTTAAGTCAACCATCGACTATGCTGAGAAGGCTACAAAGATGATTTTCGAAAACATCGAAAAGGTTTACGAAAACGGTAAGGATGTCGATGCAAGAAATGCAATGCTTAAGGCTTCCTTCTATGCAGGTCAGGCGTTCACCAGAGCTTATGTTGGTTACGTTCACGCTATCGCTCATAACCTCGGCGGCCACTATAACGTACCTCACGGTCTGGCTAATGCTATCATCCTTCCCTATGTTCTCGAGTACTACGGTGAGTCCGCTCACAAGCCTCTTGCTAAGCTCGCAGTTATCGCAGGTGTCAAGACAAACGGCACAGACAAGGAAAAGGCAGAAGCCTTCATCGAGGCTATCAAAACTCTTAATAAGAATATGAACATCCCCGACGGTTTCGATATGATTCAGGAAAAGGATATTCCCGTTATCGTTAAGAGAGCTCTTAAGGAAGGTAATCCTCTCTATCCCGTACCGAAGATTATGGACGAAGCAGATTGCGAAGCTGTAATCAGAAGAATGATGAAATAATTGAAAAGACCCCTTTCCGAAAGGAGAGGGGTTCACTTTTGCCATAAAAACAGCACCCCATAAGAGGTGCTGTAATTTTATGTATCTGTTTTATCAGAAGTTGAAAAGTCTTGCGAAGAGATTCTTAAAGAAGTTTACTATCTTCTGCCAGAAGGTAAGAGGAGTAGAGTTGGGGTTGGGTTCGGGATCGTTGCCGTTAACTTCTTTTACGTTTCCGTCCTTATCGACTGTGAAAATCATATATGAAATATGAGCAGCTTCGTCTTCATAAAGAATACCGTAAGTGTTCTGGCTAATCTCTGTTATGCAGGAATATGCATAGAAGTTTTCCCAACGGTAGAATTTACCGGGAAGCTTGTAGGTTGAAACCCAGTTGATGGAGTTGTCAGATTTTACGAAACCAACCTTGATAACACCGTCAGCTCTCATTGAGTTATTTGAGGGGAATGAGCCGATAACAGCCTTCTGACCGTTAATTTCTGTGTCGATGAATGAGCACATACAGTCACCGTAAGCGGAAAGGTTGAGGTCAGATTTAAAATCTGTCCAGCTGATACCGTAGTCAAAGCTGTCTGCATAAGCGATGAAGTTACCCTTATTACGTGAGAACATACGGAGAACACCGTTGCCAAGGTCTACGATCTGGGATTCACTTGTTTTACCTACCTGAATACCGCAGACAGTCTGTTCACCTCTCTGCCATGTAACACCGTTGTCATCGGAATAGATAGTGCTTACGTTTTCAAATACGTTCCAACCGAGAATACCGTTATCGTAAACAGCGAAGATGATTCTTTCTGTTCCGTTGGGAAGAGTAGTTGTGAAGCCTCTGCCGGGACAGATGCCGAGGAAAACGTCACCGCTCTGCTTAATCTGGCCTGTAAGAATGGAGGGAGCACTCCATGTAGCACCGTTATCATCACTGTAGCGCATCCAGAGGAATGTGGAGCAGAAGCATTTGAAGGGAGAATCAGCATAGAAAACATTCTGTTTAACATAAACAGTTTCTTCTGTACCTTTCTGTGTGGTCCATACTTCGTAGCCTGCGCCCTTACCGTCTTTGTAAAGGTCAAATTCAGCATCTACAAAATATCCTGTTTCTTTCTTATCTGCGCGGTTAAGAATGGGAGCGAAGCCGTTTTCGTCATAATCACCGATGTAGTAATTGAATGTATCAGGCTTCTTTGTATTGTCGCCTGTAGTAAGGAGCATACGGTTTGCGCCGTCAATGTAAGCATAGCCTGTGCCCTTTTCGCACTGGAGATAGCCGCAGTTAGCAGGCTGAGCATCTACAACAATGAAGATTCTGCCTGTAGAAGACTGAGCGATAGCCATATCGATGAAGGATGCACTTGCTGTAGCTGTTTTACCGTCTGCATAATCGTCGAAGTGGTTGATAACCTTGTAGTTCCAGTTGCTGTAGCCGTTATCTGAAATTGCTACCAGAGAGTCGATATTGTTCGGTGAGTCACTGCCGTGGTCATAACGCATATCAGCTGCAGCGATTACTGAGCCGTCATTCAGCGTCCAGAGAGCAGGAATACGGAAAGTTTCCGAGCCTTTTGTACCTGTAGCGAAAGGCTGTGAATACTCTGCTGCAAATGCTACTGTTGAAAGAGAGAACAGCATAAGAGCAGCGAGAATTATTGAGAGTGCTTTTTTCATTATAATTCCTCCAAAATATTTATAGGTATAATGATAATAGCACTTTATAATATTAAAAGTCAATAATAATGGAAAAATTTTTCTTAATATTTGCTTTTCGTTGAAAAAGGAAAGAAACTGTGCTACAATACCCTACAGAAAAACATTAAAGGAGTTATCTTATGTCAGATACAATAGCTGCCGTTTCTACTCCTCTGGCTGCAGGGGGTATCGGTGTTATAAGAATAAGCGGTGAAAATGCTGCTGAAATAGCCGACAAGGTGTTTAAAGCTACTTCAGGTAAAAGTCTCTCTTGTCTGAAAGGCTACAGAGCCGCACACGGTAAGGTCTATATGGACGGACAGATTATCGACGAGGCGGTGGCCCTGGTTTACCGTGCACCGAAAAGCTATACGGGTGAGGACACGGTGGAGATTTCCTGTCACGGTGGCGTTTATGTGACGAAGCAGGTGCTCCGTGCCGTCCTTTCCGCAGGGGCAAGACCTGCCGAAGCGGGTGAGTTTACCAAAAGGGCATTCCTTAACGGTAAAATGGATTTATCCGAGGCGGAGGCTGTTATGGGTCTTATCGGAGCACAGGGTGAAGGCTCTATGAGGGCGGCTCTCACTGCCTTGGACGGCGCTCTGTCGAGACAGATAGGAGAGCTTCGCGGTGTGCTTGTATCTGCGGCGGCTCATATGTCAGCCTGGGTAGACTATCCTGACGATGAAATACCCGAGCTTGATTTTGATTATCTCAGAGAAAATCTCGGTGAGGTTAAAAGAAAGCTCACTTCTCTTTTAGATAAATTTGATGCAGGTAAGGCTATTACCGAGGGTGTCGAAACTGCCATAGTCGGTAAACCTAACGTAGGAAAATCCGCACTTATGAATATGCTTTCAGGCTTCAGCCGTTCCATCGTTACGGATATTGCCGGTACTACAAGAGATGTCGTTGAAGAAACCGTCAGAGTGGGCAGCGTTATTCTCCGCTTAGCTGATACGGCGGGCATCAGAGAAAGTGATGATGTGGTCGAGAGCATAGGTGTTGATCTTGCCCGAACGAAAATCGAAAGAGCATCACTGATTCTCGCAGTTTTTGACGGCTCGAGAGGTCTCGATGAAAGTGATAAGGAAATTTTAGAGCTTTGCAAGGGTAGAGACGTAATCGGTATCGTAAACAAAACAGACCTTCCCTCGCAGGCAGACGTGGAATATATTAAAAGAACTCTGCCATACACAGTATTCATCAGTGCCGCAACCCATGAGGGCGAACAGGAGCTGACAGAGGTTATCGAAAAGGTGCTCGGTACGGACAAGGTGGATACCTCACAGGCTATGCTTGCCACGGAAAGACAGAGACAGAGCGCCACGGAGGCTCTTGACGCCATAGACGAGGCTATCGATGCTATTGAAATGGGCATCACAATGGACGCGGTCAATGTCTGTATAGATAACGCTATTGAAGCACTGCTTTCTCTCACAGGTGAAAGAGCTAAAGAAAGCGTGGTTAACGAAGTTTTCGCACAGTTCTGTGTGGGTAAGTAAGGTGATAAAATGAAAACTGTTTTAATAACAGGTGCCGCAGGCGGTATAGGTGAAGCGATATGTGAGATTTTCGCAAAGGACGGATATAATCTCGCTCTGCACTACTCCTCATCAGGCAAAAAAGCCGGAGAAATCGCTGAAAGGCTGGAAAGTAAATTCGGTGTCAAGGCTGAAATTTTCGGTGCAGATTTTACCGGGGACGAAGAAGTAAAGGCTCTCGCAGAAAAAGTACTGTCACACTTTGGCAAGATTGATATTCTCGTCAATAATGCAGGTGTTGCCTATCAGAATCTTTTTCAGTTGGCTGACGAAAAGAAAATAAAAGAGGTTTTAGATATAAATCTTATGTCTGCTCTTTCCCTTACTAAGGAAATTCTGCCCTCAATGATAAGTGAAAAGTGGGGGAGAATAATAAATATTTCCTCTATGTGGGGTATAAGCGGTGCCTCCTGTGAGGTTCATTACAGCGCTGCCAAATCAGGACTTATCGGTTTTACCAAAGCTTTAGCCAAAGAGGTCGGCCCCAGCGGTATAACCGTAAACTGCGTGGCTCCCGGCTTCATTGATACTAAAATGAACGGCAACCTCGATGAAGAAGCCGTTCAGGAGATAATCGACTGTACTCCTGTAGGAAGAGCAGGAACAGGTGAGGATGTGGCAGAGCTTGTCCGTTTCCTCGCAGGTGATAAGGCAGAGTTTATTACCGGACAGGTTATATCTGTCGACGGAGGATACGGAATATAAATGCAGAATGCAGAGTGCAGAACGCAGAATGGCGGGATAAGTTTTCGGAGGACGGGAATGATAGTCCACAGAATTTGTAATATATAATTTTAATGTAAGTTTTTCAGTATTATATTCGTTAATAGTATTGCAAAGAAAAATAATCTTTACTTGAAAGGTAAAAGTGATTATGAAAGATATAGTTTCAGATTATGCGGGTATTATCGAGAATGAAGTGAAACTTTTTTCGCAGAGAAACGGCGCGGACTGTAAGGGATTTGTCTTTAATGAAGAGACAAATGAGGAAAGCATAACTGTTTCCTTCAAAGGCTTTGATATCAGCATTTATATCGGTGATAATCTGACTTTCGGTTATCCGCTTTTTGAAGATACGGAAAATCTGATAGGCTATAGTATTCTCACTCGCTTCAAGTTCTTTTTCTCGCCTTATTATTTTTCTCCCTATGATATACATAATGTAATTGATTCGAAGGATTTCGGTACACTCGATTTTCATACCCTGCAGGATGCTGAGGATGTAGCCGAGGCTACGGGGAAAATTCTCGGCTTTATTGAAAAGAATCTCGATAAAATAGCTGATATTCCGGGGAATCTTCTTTTGCAGAAAAGCCTTAAGGATAATTATGAGCACGATATGTCCGTGGTTTCGAAAAAGATAACCACCGACAAGCTGAAAGAGGATTTAAGAAAGTACGCAGAAAAGCATGAGATAAATCTTTATTTTCTTGGTTACGGAAATCCTGCATATACCTTTGCAAACTCTGATAAGTATAAGGAGCTTGACAAATATTTCAAAAGAAAAAGCAAAAAGGGAAAGCTTACGGTTTTTGAGCAGCGGCTTTATGAGCATCTGGAAAATAACGGATATGAGCCTGTTTCAGACGAAGCTAAAGAAAGCATAAAAAAGCAGCAGAAAAAATCTAAAAAGAATCTTTGGATTGAAATTGTTTCATATATAGTA
Source organism: uncultured Clostridia bacterium (assembly GCA_937901145.1). Classification (GTDB taxonomy): domain Bacteria; phylum Bacillota; class Clostridia; order Oscillospirales; family Acutalibacteraceae; genus UBA6857. The sequence goes on along the minus strand of CALCHE010000146.1, from coordinate 14,634 downwards.
GGAGGTATTCTGTCCATTCTTACTCTTATTGCCGTTGAGAAGCTTACTTTTATGTCTTTTTCAGACGGTCTTTACAGATTGCTCGGAATCGGAGAGTCCTCACAGTTCAGCTTTTTTATACTTCTGATAAGCTATAGATATATCTTTTTTCATATTTCAGAAGCGCTATTTATTAAAAAAGTCTATGCTTCGGAAAAGGATAAAAAGGCGGAAAAGAGAGCCTCTGCCATATTGGCCGCAATTTTCTGCGCTGTTATAATTCTTTGCGTGGGTTATAACTATTTCTTTAAGGTTTGTACCGTTGCTCTTCACGACAGCGGAATTTACGTGGGAACACAGGCTGAAAACGAAATTCTTCCCTTTGAAAATGACAGAGTGGAGTTTTTCCTTATAGAAGGTTATACAGACCCCGAAAATGACACTTATTCCGATGAGTATGAGAACAAAGAATTATATATTGTTGTAGACAAGGATTATGAAGGCTATATCATAAGCATTTATGAAGAACTTGAAGAGACGGTAGCTCTTTTAAAGGAAAAAGGTGTTGACATTATAAGTGTAAAAGATTATGAAGCCTTTTCAGATACTTATGTTTATCCTGAGTAATGCTACAGTAGGGACACGGCTTGCCGTGTCCGATTTTTTTACAAATTTTGTGACCGAAGCTCTTGCACAATCGTTTTACAGGTGAAAGGAGGTTATTATGAATAAACGGGATCTCGAAAAAGAATTTGAAAGTAAATATAATGATTACGGTAAAATGCTTTATAAGATGGCTTATCTCTATGTGGGAAATTCAGCTGATGCAGAGGATATTTTACAGGATGTTTTTATGAAGTATCTTTCGGGAAGATATTCTTTTAAGGACAAAGAACACGAAAAAGCCTGGTTTATCAGAGTGACTCAGAACAGAAGTCTTGATTACATTAAAAGGGTATCACGAAAAAATATTTCTCTTGAAGATATAGACTACACTGTTATGAATGACGGAGCAGAAGCAACGGATATTCTGAGAAAGATTATGGAATTGCCGGAAAAATATAAATCTTCCGTAATTTTATATTACTACTACGGCTACTCAACTGATGAAATTTCAAAAATATTGAAAACAAGTAAATCGGCAGTTAAAATGCGACTTAAACGAAGCAGAGAAATACTAAAATTAGAATTGGAGGATTATGTATGATAAACAAAGATGACCTGATAAAATCATTTGATATTATTGAGCCTGACCCTTATATGAAAACGAGACTTAAAGCAAAAAGCATACCGAAAAAAACACATTCGGGAGCTTGGGGTAAGATTGCGGCAGGAGTACTGGCACTTAGCCTTGTTTTGGCAATAATGTTCGGCCTTTATCCGTCTTCGCCGGCGGTTGCTCCAACTACGGATGGTCAGACGCAAACGAGTCAGCAAAATCTAAGACAGATAACTCCCTTTATTATGGTAGCAGGTGCTGTGGAATCGGAAAATGCTCCAAGTGAGAAAAAAACTTTGAAGCTTAACGAGGAATTTCCTTTTGTTTACAAAATTTCCGTTATGGATATAAGAGGTATGAGTGAAAGTGAAAAACAGAAAGAGCTGAAGAAACTCAGTAATACATTTGAGGATACCGTTATAAACAGCTCATCTTCACAGTTCGAATCTGCTCAGGGTTGTATAAGAGGCGGCTTTGAGAATATTATTTTTACAGAAGTGATGTGTAATAAGATAGTTCTGGATATAAAAGATAAAGAAAACCTGAAATTAATCAATGTAAAAAATTCAACTGAATGGGGATACATTGCATATGATGCTCCTCTGAACTTTGAAGAAGCCGAGGAAAGCGGAATACTGACAATTCCGCACGGAAAGGATATAACCATAACTGCAGACAAGTATAATGACAGTAACGGTTTTCTTTGGAGAAACTCTGATAAGCTCGACAACGCCATAAACGATAATCCCGACATACTGCTTTCAACTTTTAAAGATACCATCACCTTTACTGTTGAATATATCGACGGCACCAAGGAAGTCGGTGTAATCGATGTGACCTTCGACGATGACGGCAACGGAACCTTCACCTTAAAGGAATATAGAGAAGGATAATTTTCTCACATATGAAAAATTCCCCACAGAGAACCATAAATCTCTGTGGGGATTAACCTTTATTAAGATTTTCGGTGCGGAATATAACTTTCCGTTATATTAAATTTTATCCGCTGTTTTGCATTTAGCGTTCTTTTAATTTCCGAACATCGCAAGCAGGAAGCCTGCAGCAACGGCAGAGCCGATAACACCTGCTACATTGGGACCCATAGCGTGCATAAGAAGGAAGTTTTTGGGATTGTACTTTCTGCCTTCGTTCTGTGAAACACGGGCAGCCATAGGAACGGCGGAAACACCTGCTGAACCGATGAGAGGGTTAACCTTACCGCCGGTAATGACATAAAGAAGCTTACCGAAGAGAAGACCGCCTACAGTAGAGAAGCAGAAGGCTACGAGACCTAAAACAACTATCTTGAGAGTTTCGGGCTTAAGGAAGGTCTGACCGTTGGTGGTAGCACCTACTGTAAGACCGAGCATAATAGTAACGATGTTCATAAGAGCGTTCTGTGCTGTGTCGGAAAGACGGTCAACAACACCGCATTCTTTGAAAAGGTTACCGAGCATAAGCATACCGAGAAGGGGAGCAACAGAGGGAAGAATGAATGCACAAATAACGAGAACAACTACGGGGAAAACGATTTTTTCCACCTTGCTGACCTTACGCAGCTGCTTCATTTCTACCTTTCTCTCTTTTTCTGTGGTAAGAGCCTTCATAATGGGGGGCTGAATGAAGGGGATAAGCGCCATATAGGAATAAGCTGCAACAGCGATGGGTCCTAAGAGGTGACCTGCTAATTTACCTGTAAGGAAGATAGCAGTCGGGCCGTCTGCACCGCCGATGATAGCGATTGATGCTGCTTCCTGGGGAGTAAAGCCGAGCACAATTGCGATAATGAAAGCAACATAGATACCGAGCTGTGCTGCTGCACCGAGGAGAAGGGATACGGGGTTTGAAAGAAGGGGACCGAAGTCGGTCATACATCCGATGCCGAGGAAGATAAGACAGGGGAAAATACTCGATTTAACACCTGCATAAATAAGTCTCAGAACACCTGAATCGTACCAGTGTGCACCTTCTACTATGTTTGATGTATCCATAAGTCCCGTAGGGTCGTCCATGAGACCTGCACCGGGAAGGTTAGCCAGAAGAATACCGAAGGCGATGGGAACGAGGAGAAGAGGCTCACACTTCTTTGCGATAGCGAAATATAAAAGAACGAATGAGACGAGAATCATAACAAGATTCTGCCACAGGAATGTTCCGTCAGCAAAGAGGGCGTAAAAGCCTGATGATTCCCACAAGCCGATAAGGACATCTTTAATCATTTGAGAAAAACTCCTTTCTTTTTATAACAGGGGGAATCAGATAACAACGAGAACGTCGTCTGTGTTTACTGTGGAGCCCTTGGAAACGAGCACCTGCTTAACAGTGCCGTCACAGGGAGCCACGATGTCGTTTTCCATTTTCATAGCTTCGAGAACGAGAAGAACCTCGCCTGTCTTTACTGCCTGTCCTGCAGCTACATTAACACTGAGAATAGTGCCGGGCATGGGTGAGGGTACATTTGTGCCTGAAGCGGAGGGAGCTGCGGCGGCAGCGGGTGCTGCAGGATCGGCTACGGGTGCTGCTACAGGTGCCACGGGAGCGGCATCTGTTACGTTTAAGAGAACTGCATCGCTCTCTGTTACTTCAACCTCATAATTTTTTCCGTTTAAGGTAACTACATATTTCATTTCTTTTCGTCCTCCAGTAATTTAATTGACTTGAATGAAAGTCTGTTAAGGGGAATACCGCTTTTATTACTTACGATAGCCATAATAACTGCGGCAGTTTTTTCGTCTGTGTCGATAAGCTCGAGCTGACCCTGATTCATACCTGCGGGCATAGGCACACCTGCAGGTGCAGCTACGGGTGCAGCTGTTTTGGTTTCGGCGGGTGCCTTGGCAGTTTTTCCTTCGATGGCTCTGATAACCTTGGAAACAAGGAGAATGAGAACTGCGATGATAGCAAGAATGAGAATAACGGTGGTAATACCGATTAAAGAGGTGGCAAGAGCATCAGTAAGTGTGAATTCCATTTTTATGCCTCCTTATATCTCTTTAATGGTGTAGCTGAAGGTGTTTCTTGCTCTTTCGTCACGCTTGTCAAAGAAGGCCTCTGCCTGAGTGGGGAATGCGATGTATGAAAGAACATCCTCGTCGCTCTTTGCCTTAGCGCCGATTTCTTCCTTAGCTTTTTCGAAATAGGGTTCAAGAGTATCAGCGAAGCGGCAGGTTACGGGAGTTTCGTCACCTAAAATTTTAGCGGCAAGATCCTTATCAACCTCACCGGGAGCTTTGCCGTAGAAGCCGAAGAAATAGTTTCTGATTTCCTTTGAAATATTTTTGTATCTTTCGCCGTTAAGAACGTTTGAGGTAGCCTGAACGCCTACCATCTGACTGAGGGGAGTTACGAGGGGAGGATAGCCGAGATCCTTACGTACTCTGGGCACTTCGAGAAGAACCTCTTCGAACTTGTCGAGCTTGCCTGCGGCTGTGAGCTGAGCTACAAGGTTTGAAAGCATACCGCCGGGAACCTGATAAAGGAGAGCGTCTGTGTCTGTAGCTAAAACAACGGGATTGAGAAGACCGCTTTCGAGAGCCTTTGCTCTGACGGGCTTGAAGAAATCGTTTATCTTTTTGAGAGAATCCATCTTCACGTCAACCTCATAGCCCTGCTGCTGTAAAGCATAGACAAGAGTTTCCGTGGGAGGCTGTGATGTACCGCCTGAGAAGCAGGAAATAGCGGTGTCGATAACGTCTGCACCTGCCTCAACTGCCTTCTGAAGAGTAAGGGCGCCGAGACCGGTGGTGGAATGGGTGTGTACTACTACGGGAAGCTTTACCTCTGCCTTTATAGCCTTTACGAGGTCATAAGCCTCCTGGGGACCCATAATACCCGCCATATCCTTGATACAGATGGACTTGACACCCATTTTTTCCATATCCTTTGAAAGCTGAACATAGTTTTCCAGATTATGGATGGGAGAAAGTGTGTAGCAGATAGTACCGGAGGGATGAGCACCGCATTTAAGGGTTTCATCTACTGCTACCTCGATATTGCGAAGGTCATTGAGTGCGTCGAAGATACGGATGATGTCGATGCCGTTTTCTACACTCTTTCTGATGAAGGCACGTACCACATCGTCGGGATAGTGCTTGTAGCCTAAAAGGTTCTGTCCGCGAAGGAGCATCTGGAGCTTTGTGTTGGGGCAAGCTTTACGGATTTTTCTGAGTCTCTCCCAGGGATCTTCATTGAGATAACGAAGACAGGAGTCGAAGGTCGCACCTCCCCAGCATTCGAGTGAGTAGTAGCCAGCCTTGTCAAGCTCAGCGAGAATAGCCTCGAATTCCTCGAAGCCCATTCTTGTGGCGATAAGGGACTGATTAGCATCACGAAGGATTGTTTCTGTGAATTGTACTTTCAAAATACCACCTCTGTTCTTATTTCTGTAAGCAAAAGCTTGTTTTTCTTTTTCGAAAACACATTATTAATGTAAAAAATTTGCTATTTTATATAATACACAAAAAATGTCAAGATTTCAACAGTTTTTTACTTTTTTGAAGAATTATTTATCAGTATTGCCGTTTCTTACCTGTTTTATTTGGCGGAAAATAAAATATACACCCTTTTATAAATGTAATAAATTTGTTATAATTACTTTCGTAAGTTTTAAAAGTGATGCTTTATGATATAACTGTACCGTGAAAGGAGAGGTATTTTATGTACAGAGTTTTAGTATGTGACGATGATGAGGCGATAGTCCGCTCCATAGAAATCTATCTCAAGGCAGAGGGCTATGAGACCGTGAAGGCACTTAACGGAAAACAGGCTGTGGAAATCACTGAAAAGGAAGAGGTACACTGCATTATTATGGACGTGATGATGCCTGTTATGGACGGAATAAACGCCACACTGAAAATCAGGGAAAAAAGTAATGTTCCCATTATCTTTCTTTCAGCTAAAAGCGAGGATACGGACAAGATAGCAGGTCTCGGCTTCGGTGGTGACGATTATGTTACCAAACCCTTCAGTCCTCTCGAATTATGTGCGAGAGTGAAAAGTCAGATAAGAAGATATGTTTCTCTGGGGTCAGTGATAAAAAAAGAAAATGTTCTTACCACGGGCGGTCTTTCCATTGACCTTGAAGCGAAAAAGGTTACTCTGGACGGTGAAGAGGTCAGGCTTACGGCCACAGAGTACAAGATAATGGAATATATGATGATTAATATGGATAAGACGCTTTCCTCAAATCAGATTTACGAAAATGTCTGGAACGAAAATGCCTTCTCCACGGAAAAAACAGTTACGGTACACATCAGACGAATAAGAGAAAAAATAGAAATCGACACAAAAAATCCGAAATATATTAAGGTGGTGTGGGGAATTGGATACAGGATTGAAAAAATATAAAAGAGATACCCTCAAAAGAGTGATAGCTGTTCTCATTTGTTTTCTCTGCTTAAGCGGAATGACATCTCAGGTGCTGACATCCTACGACAAGGCAGAGGAGCAGAATCTGGTCTATGTGAATTTCAGTGATGCGCTCAGCTATGATGTATTGGGTATAGAAAAAAATGAATGGACATATACGACCTTCCGTAACGGTTATACTGTTCTTCTCGGTTATCTTGAAACGAAAATGAATAATTTCGGTAACGGTACACAGAAGGATTATGAAAAAAGGCTCAAAGAATATAATGTCAACCTCGAAAAGGAAGTGGATTTCTACAAAGACAGAATAATTTTTGCCGCTTCTAATTATTTTCACGATTTTGCGAATCTTTATAATTCGGGAATAATCACCGTTGAATCAATGTATGTTATCGATGATGCTGAGAAAATGACCTATAGTGATATTGAGTACAGCTATGATGAATTTAATTCTGATACATACCGTTATATGGACGGTACAGTAAAGGAGCCTGTTCTTCCTGTTTCAGTTGCTCAGCAGTTCAAAAGCGTAAAATACGATAACGTTTTTTACAATGATGAAGTCAATATGATTTATGAAGAAAACGGTGGAGTGATTGCAAGATATTATCCCGGATATTATGCCTTTAAGGTAAACAGAGAGGCTCTGAAAAATGAACTTCTTTTCTCAAATGAGATACAGGGATTCTACTCCTCCTATGAAGAATTTTATGAGCAGTATCTCAGAAATGAAAAGAGAATAAAAGAGCACGCCGGCTCGGCGAAATATTTCATCCGCAACAACAGCGGAGATTGTATTACAAACATAGAAGGCTTCAACAGTAAAACCGATAAAAAGAAAATAACCGATTACTTCGGAAAGCTCGGAACCTATTCCTACAGTCATGACGGAACCATTTATCTTTCCGACGGTATGTATTACAGTGATGTATATCTTGACTGGTTTGCAAGAAATAATGATGGAGAATATGCTGTAGTAACACAGACTACTATGCTTGAAACTACGGATGTGGTTGTTCCTACCACACTTGTAAATACGACAGATATAAACGGTGAAGCGATAACCGCAGCCGTTCCTGTTCCCGAAAAAGCTGAAGAATCCCGAGTTTATATTGATGAAAACGGACAGCCTGTAACCGTACCCGAAACCACGAGAGTATCAGCATCCCTCGTTCAGCCGAACAGAATCACAGCCAATGATATAGAACTGTATATCGGCTTCGACAAAAATGCAGATTATGAAACCTGTCATTTCGCCACAGTGAAAAGCAACATCGAAAAGGCAGCGGAAATCATAAGCGACTGTCTCTTTACCTGCGGAATACTCGGTATGCTTCTTCTTATCTGCATTTTCTATCTTATAGCCATTACGGGTAAGAGAAAGGGCAGTAATGAAATACATCTTTATAAAACAGATAAGATTTTCCCTGAAATCAGAATAGCACTCGACGGCGGTCTCGGCTTCCTGTGTGGATGTGGAATTTACTATTTCCTTGATGTGTATATAGACACAATGATGAAGAAAACTGTCGGTTTATGCCTTCTGGTTTTAGTCATAGCCTTCTTCCTGATTTGTCTTGACCTTATTCTTTATCTTGTCAGACACATTAAAAACCGCAGTCTCTTAAAGAATATTTTCATCGTATGGTGCGTAAGAAAGCTGATGAAGTACGGCAGAAGAATCAAAGCCTTTATAAACGATAAACTTCTTTACACCAAGGAACTGAAAAAGACTGTTATTATCAGAACAGCTATATTGGTTGGTATTAATATTGTTGTTGCAGGTTTCGGAATTATCTTTGTCGCAGACGATGAACCCATAGGACTTATACTTGTAGGATTGCTCTTCCTATTTGACCTTTACATCCTTTACAAAGGTATCCGTTTTACCGCCGGTGTGGATAAGCTCTTCAATGTAATCAAAGAAATGCATGAGGGCAACACCGATGTTCATATAGAGAAAAATGCCCTTCCCGATTATCTTTATCTTCCCGCTGAAAATCTCCGGTGTCTCTCCGAGGGCATAAAAGCCGCAGTTGATGAGGCTGTGAGACAGGAAAAGACAAAGACAGAGCTTATTACCAATGTATCCCACGATCTGAAAACTCCGCTTACGAGCATCATCAATTATGTAGATCTGATGAAAAAGTGTGACATCACCGATGAAACGGCTCTTTCTTATCTGCAGGTGCTCAGTGAAAAGAGTGACAGACTGAAGGTGCTTATCGAGGATCTGGTTGAAGCGTCCAAGGCTTCAGCAGGTGCTTTATCCGTAGATTTCGTCTGTGTCAGCTGTAGGGAGCTTATCGGTCAGCTTTTAGGCGAGTTTGAGGAAAGCTTTGAAGAGAGAAAACTCAGCCTGATTCTTTCTGTTCCCGAAAATGATGTTATGATAAAGGCGGACAGCAAGCATATTTACAGGGTTCTTGAAAATCTTTTTGTAAACATACGCAAATACGCTCTCGAAAGCACACGCGTATATATCACCGTCACCGAAATAGGGGACAAAGGTATCATTAACCTCAAAAATATCTCAGCCGCTCCTCTTAACATAAGTGCTGACGAGCTGAAAGAAAGATTTGTCCGAGGTGAGCAGTCAAGAACAACCGAGGGCAACGGTCTCGGTCTTTCAATAGCAGAAAATCTCTGCACTCTGCAGAATGGCAGTCTCGGCATCGAAATAAACGGTGACCTGTTCAGTATTACTGTAGAAATGGAAAAATACAGATAAAAATTTAATCCTCCGAAGAAAAAATCCGTCCGTGAGAATTTTACGGGCGGAATTTTCACATAAACTCTTTATAAATGTGGAAAAATATGTTATTATAGGTACAGCAAATAAAAGGAGGAAAAATTATGAGCGGAAAAACAGACCCCACAGCATTATTTAAAATAGGCTACGGCCTTTATGTTCTTACTGTAAAGGACGGAGAAAAAGAAAACGGATGTATTGTGAACACCGTTTCACAGCTTACAAGCAATCCTTTAAGAGTTGCTGTTACGGTGAATAAGGATAATTACACTCACGAATTTATTAAAAATACCGGTAAGATGAATGTTAACTGTCTGAGCACCGATGCTCCCTTCGGTATTTTCGAATGGTTCGGATTTGTCAGCGGCAGAGACAAGGATAAAATGGACGGAATGAGTGTAAGCAGAAGTGAAAACGGAATAGCTTATCTGAACTTTTTCATTAACTCTTTCCTTTCCTTGGAGGTTGAGTCTTCTGTAGAGTTTGAGACTCACACTATGTTTATCTGTAATGTTACGGAATCGAAGGTTATAAACAATAACGAAAGCATGACCTATGCTTACTATCATGCTAATGTAAAGCCTAAACCTCAGCCTAAAGAGAAAAAAGGCTATGTGTGTAAAATATGCGGTTATGTTTATGAGGGCGAAGAGCTTCCCGAGGATTTCGTATGTCCTCTGTGTAAGCACGGCGCAGCAGATTTCGAAAAGCTTTAAAAAAGATAATCTCTCCCTTTTTGTCAAGGGAGAGATTTTTTTACATAAACATACTTACTATGGATGTCAGCAGGTTTTCGGCCAGCATAGCACCGAGAGCGTAAAGGGGAGCTACGCCGCCCTTGCGCAGAAGATATGCCATGGAGTTTTTCTGATTTTCGAAGGAGGCGATTTCCTTAAGAGAGGAAACAGTGTATTTCCTGTAAAGGGGATTTGCGATAAATCCTGCCACAAGATTAACCAGGAACTGAATACCCGCAAATGCTATCACGGGGACATAAAGTGCCTCCAGCTCCATAAGCATAGTGGCGGCAAGACCTTCATCTGTAACTGTGGGCAATTTTTCTAACAGAGGTGTTGCCTTATTAACGAATTCCAGAAGGCTCGGTGTGGCTATAATGGAAAGACAGAGGTTTACGGTCATAAAGATTATGCCGGGCTTTATGAGCTTTCTGTAAAAGAACCAGTAGGGTGAGAAGAAAAGTGCAGCGAAGTTAAAGGAAATCTTGTGTCCGAAGTCGAAGCGTTTGAATTTTTCGATGTATTTCATAGACGAAGAGCCGATGAAAGCACCCATAAGGTTAGTGTGAACACCACAGGTTTTGTCTTCCTTCGGGAAAGGACCTCCGAAGGAGAAATCCTCACCGTCGGGAGAGAAGCCTGATGAAGAGGAGATAACATCGATGAGCTTCTGCTCTATTTCGTCACGGGTAGGTGCAGTATCTGTGACAGGTGTGCTGTCATTTTCGAAGCCTTCGCCTTCACCGAGAGTAAAGGGAGCTTCATATTCGGGAATATTGCTTTCCGGAGCAGGGGGTGTCTGCTGTGCTTCCTTTTCTTTTTCTTCCTCTTTTGCTGAAGCATCGACCACATTATAGCCGAAAAGTGTAAATTTCATAGAGCACTGCTTACAGTGGTCGCTTCCCTCGGGATTTCCGTAGCCGCAGTTAGGGCAGGGGATGGTTTTTGCCTTTTCAGGCACAGGCACAGCATAGGAAACCAGATTGTCGGAATTGGTCCAGGTGAAATCCTCACCGTGCTTATGGCTGTTTACACAGCCACCGTGATTTTTATAGCATTCTCTGTGCTGAGGTGTGGCACATTCGGGGCATACGACTATATCTTCATCATCGGTGAAGATTTTACCGCAGCCGTCACATTTCTCATTTGTGTAGCGCATAGTGTGTCTCCTTAGAAATTTTATATCAATGATTATCCTTTCCTTCAAGCCACAAGCGGGGATTTGAATCAATATAACTCCAGGCATCAAGATAATCGTTTTCAGTACGGATTATGTGGTCGTAAAAAGATTTTTGCCACACAGAAAAGCCCATTTGCTTTGATACCCAACGTTTCATCTGACCGATTACAATTTCAAGTCGTTTTTTTGAATCGGTAGGGGCGGATATTATCCGCCCGTCTGAATCAACATCCTTTATTAAAATTAAAAGATGTATGTGATTGGGCATTATAACATATTTTTCAATACTTACATAACTGTAATGCATGCTGATGGATTCGATGGCAGTTTTAACGGTTTTACCCATTTCGGAAAGGTGCGTTTTGTATTCTATTTCGTTCGGGCGGATACTATCCGCCCCTACCGCCTTAGCAACGATACAACCGAATAAATTTTTCTTGTCCTTCGTACAGACTGTTATGAAATAAGCACCGTTTGAGCTGTAATCATAATTCTTCAGACGAATTGATTTTCTTTTAGGCAAATCCATAATTGCATTTTCCTTAAAATATACTGAGTATCTTATATTCTAACCGCATTTACTGTTAAAAGCAACTATTTTTCATTATTTTATCCTTTCGGGAGAAAAATATTTTATTTTAATCTTGCTCTTTAAAAATAAATGTGTATAATGTAAAAGGATAATTTTGTTTATACAAATAATACTGTAAGGACAGAATAAATATGAAACCTAAGATTTAATTAAAACGGTACACCGATTCTATATATAATTGAAAGGAAAATTACTATGGTTCAGTTTGAAGAATTAAGATTAAGATTAATGGAAAGCGAAAAGCCGCTCAGTGAGCTCGCTTCCGCATTAGGTTTAGAGGAAATGGCTAAGGAGGTCGCAGTTCTCGAGGAGCAGTCAGCTGCTGAGGATTTCTGGAACGACCTGGCTAATTCACAGAAGGTGCTTCAGAGAGTAGCCTCCCTTAAGGGCAAGATTAAAGCCTACGAGGATCTGCAGACCGCTTACGAGGATGCACTGGTTATGATCGAGCTTTCCGACGAGGAAGGCGACCTCGATTTACTTCCCGAATGTGTGGCAAGCGTAGAGGCCGTGGAAGCAGAGCTCGAAAAGCAAACTTTAGCTACACTTCTCTCCGGTGAATATGATAACAGTAATGCTATTCTTAACTTCCATGCAGGTGCAGGCGGCACCGAGGCACAGGACTGGTGTCAGATGCTGTTCAGAATGTACGGTCAGTGGGCAACCAAGCACGGCTTCAAGTTCACTACCGTTGACTTCCTCGACGGTGACGAAGCAGGCCTTAAATCTGCCACCGTGGTTATCGAAGGCGAAAACGCCTACGGCTATCTTAAAAGCGAAATGGGTGTTCACCGTCTTGTCCGTGTGTCTCCCTTCGACTCATCGGGCAGAAGACATACATCCTTCGCTTCTCTCGAGGTTATGCCCGAAATCGATGACACCATCGAGGTTGACATCAGCCCCGAAGATATTACCATGGAAGTTTACCGTGCTTCAGGTGCAGGCGGACAGAAGGTTAACAAGACCTCTTCAGCCGTTCGTCTTATTCATAATCCCACAGGTATCGTAGTATGCTGCCAGGTAGAACGAAGCCAGCATCAGAACAGAGAGGTTTGTATGAGAATGCTCAAATCCAAGCTTATCGAAATCAAGGAAAGAGAGCACCTGGAAAAAATCGAGGATATCAAGGGTGAGCAGAAGGAAATCGGCTGGGGCAGCCAGATCCGTTCCTATGTATTTATGCCCTACACTTTAGCCAAGGACCACAGAACAGGTTTCGAAATGGGTAACATCAATGCTGTTATGGACGGTGAAATCGACGGATTCATCAATGCTTATCTTAAGAAGCAGAGTCTCGATGCACTCGGTGCGGAATAAACATCATATATTATAATGTAATGGAGCAGGCAACCGTCAGGTTGTCTGTTTTTTTTGTATGTGTTTTGATTTCAATTGTGGTTTAAAAAATCAGTACCACAATTCGGCTGTCAAAATCCACAATAACCCGTTCATTTTTTCGTCACAAAAGCCAAATTTTTAATATTTATAAAAGTTTTCGTAACTCGTTATTGACTTTATTGATTTTTTAATGCTATACTGATACTAACTAAAAGTGACTCTTTATACCCTTTTGGGGATTTTGTGCGCCAAAAAACGGTCAGGTCAGGGGCTGTGGCGATGAATTTACGGAAGGAAAAAGTGTACACGGTGAATTTCGTTTTTATGGCGTGAGCCATTTTATGAAATACATAAGTTAATTTTTATTAAGGAGGAAAATCTTAATGAAAACTCAATTAAAAAAATCATTATCATTATTTCTAGCAGTGCTTATGCTCATGTCTTGCTGGGTGTGGGTTGCGCCTACTGAGGCAGAGGCTGCGAACTCCCCTCATGAAGGTTATTATTTTGTGCAAGTTATAGCTAATGTAACTGACTGGACCGCTAAGATGGATGGCCATACATACAAGTGGACTTGCTATTACAAAGAAAATAATGGTACGGGCTCAACTGAAAAAAATGTGACGTTAACAGCACATACAAATGAATTGTTAAGCTCTAATAAAACGAATGCAGTAATTGCCAGTGGTTGGGTGTACGGCTTCCCCACAAGAGTAGTTAATGACTGGTCTTGTACAAAAAACGCAGACGGTTTTACGGTTGCTCAACCACGAATTTATGTAGGTGACGGTTCCTCAATTAGTGAAAAAGTTGGCGAAAGAGGCGACCAATGGTCTTGTGCACCTGGTAAAAACTGGATTGGTATGGCGCAGGCTAATAGTGGTTCAGTAGAAACTACTGTTACAGGTGCTGCACCTGTTGCAACGAAAACCAAAAATGCATCTGGTACTGTAGAAACAAAGTCAATTGATGTTCCCAATCTCGGTGCAACAAATAATGGTTCGGTTTCCTTTACAAAAGCTGGTGTTTACGACCAGTACGGCGTAAAAATGAGTGATGTAACTGAGTACGCTCTTTATGTTGACAATGCAGCTACAGGCGCTGAATATACTCAGGCTGATCACGGTATATGGGTAAGCGGTACAACTGTGTATGCCAGTGAAAAAGTACAGAAGGGTATTCCTAATGCCAGCGGTTCACAGAAGGTTTACCTTTTTGCAAAACATGGTGAAATAAAGGGTTGTATTGCTGAAATCACTCTTAAATATCCTTCATATACTTTAACTGTTAATCCCGTGGGTTCAGTTTCAGCTTCAGGCTTTAATCCTACTATTACTTTAAATAATAACTCAACTCAGACAGGCACATGGTCACATTACGGTCCTTACGGTTTTGCAGCTGCTACATATCCCAACGGTGAAGCTACAGCTACAGGTTACACCTTCAAGGGCTTCTGGACAGTTAAACAGC